>JAJZOT010000057.1 GCA_021847855.1 Thermoplasmata archaeon
CTCTTTTCTGTTGAATAAGGAGAAGTGCAGCTCCCATTGAGACAAGCCCTAACATTTCCAGGGAGACCCTCCAGCCAATATATGCATCTGCGAAAGCTAATCCACCAAAACCTATAGCTGCACCAACGTTGAAAAATGAATTGTATACCCCGACGCCATTACCGCTTGCATCCCTAGTCATGAACTCAGAAAGCCTAGAAAGCGCCGGTGAAGAAAAAAGCGATGAACCGATGCCGCAGGCGATCCTGAACCCGAAAATTTCATAAAAATTTTGAGAGTATGCTGTCAAGAAAGTAAAAAATCCAAGTAAGAACATACCCGTGAAGGAAATTAATCCACTTCCGAATTTTCTCGAAAGAACCCCACTGATCAACTGGGAAGGTACGAGGCCAATGTAAAATCCGGTTGTAATCAAACCGATCTCTATTACGGAAAGGCGCAATGAAGTTGCAACGTATACGAGTGACGGAGCAATGACAAACCAGTCAATCCCGTAAATAGTCCTGTTTAGATAAATTGACCCTCTATGAAAATTTAACACATCTTACCTGTCGAGAAATAATCAAATAAAAGTTGAACTTTTTGTTTTAACAAGCAAATCTTACCAGCAACATAGCAAGAGGGAATAGGAAATGCTTAAATCCCGGACAAATTATCGGTATCAAGAATTTGCGATGTTATACGGCATGTTTGATTCAAGGCAGAAAACGCATAGATTTAGGTTTGGTCTTATATCACAGGAAAATTCGGGAACTCAAGCCCAAAGTCATTCATATGCATGGAGATATAAAATTGACTGAAGTCGTAGACCCGCAATCAAGAATGGCAGATCTTATCGGTCTTCTTTATGTATTGAATAATATATTTGAGGGAAAGGCTGATTTATACCAGCTGGAGAAAGAAATGGAAGTCGATCTGGATGAACTAATGCCGATTGTATTCACTGCAGCAAGGATAGGTTTTGTAAACCTTGAGTCTGGTGACCTTTCTTCCACAGTATTAGGGAAGGAATTAATCTCTTCAAGCATCAAAAGAAGAAAGGAGATAATCAAGGAGTCACTTAAGAATGTGGAACCTTTCAAGACCGCCATTGAACTCCGGGAATTCGATATTGAACAGCTTCTGGAGGAGCTCGAATCACGCGGAGTACAGACATTCAATTCTCCCACCGGCCATCACGACATAGAGGTTATGCTTATTGAATGGGGCATATATTCTGGTCTCATAAGAAAGGATGAAGGTAAATTTATCATCACTTAGTCACTTATTTTGGGACCCACAGACACTTTTAGATTTAACCTGGCATCCATTCTCATAATATACGGCTTTAGATCGAAAAGTGATTTAGATATTGTCATTTATTTAATCACTTTCATTCAGTTTCAAAAATATCCCAACCTGTCAGATGCAGCTAATTTTATTAATGTGTGAGGAGGAATAGAACTTTGATATTTCATAATTTCACAAATTTTTTATATAGTAGATCCTTAGTGTATTAAATGTCTGGAAAACCTGAATTTAACAAGAAGATCATGGTAATTGCTGTATCAGCCATTATCCTCTTAGGTTTCTCAGTCTGGATACATTCGCATAGCTCACAGAACTCTCAATCTCATAAATCAATCAGCAATGCTTCCAACCTGAACGTGACGACCTACTCAATGAATGGTTATTATTTTACATTCAATGGCGGCAACAACATCTCACTTTCAAGCGGGGAGTTTTTTCTGGGATTTCATTTGTCAGTTTTTACCTTAAACAGGAATAAATTTTTACAGGAGGTACCGGTATCTCATTGTGTCAAAAGAATCGATAACAATGTTCAGAATACCGTGGGGGTTGTAGATAACTATAGCGAAGGCACTGTGACTTATATTTTCAGTGCTTTTAATGGATTGGAGTTAGATTACGTTATTCCGCCGACTTCCGGAATGTATATACTATTCAATATCTCATTCGGCAAGGCGAGTTTCATGAGATCTGGCAGTTTTGTTTACTCGCATAATAGCAGCAACCTACCGGATTTTGGAAATTATCTTGTTTCTAATAGCTATTCGGCTTATGGCATCCAATTCTTTGACTCTTACCCGGACAGCGGAGCACTCTCATGGCAACAGATCCAGTCACAGAATCTTATAGTTTATGAAATGATAACTGTTGCACCCGGTGGTGATTCCATGGAACTTATGACTGGACCATATAATTCGAATGCGCAGGCCACATGGTCTTATTCGGGAATATGTATTTCAAGCGGCGGTGTTCCACCTATATGAATGAAGGTGATGGATGAACAGGAATACAAAGGCAATCATTGCAGTCTTGATTTCTATAATTATAATTGCAGCCGGAATATTGATTATAAGAGAATCCATGATCCAGAACTCAAAGCCTTCTCAACTGCCTCCATTTCCGCCCTACGACTTTAATGCAGGAACAATGAGATCTGGAAATGCCTCTGCTAACATCACCGGATCTGCGACGGCATTTCTTTACAGTCAAAACAATGGGCAGGGCATGTTTCTGCATTTTTACCCTTCACCCGGTCAGTTTGTAACAGTCTGTGACAAGGCATTCTACAACGAATCCGCTGGGATTGCAAATGAATGTGTAAATTTTAGCTCTTTTGTAGTCTACGTTCACTACATCCTGAATCCATGGAACTTCACTGAAATAATTTCTATTTTCAACAGATTGCAACAGGAGCAGCAGGTAAGCATGGGATTCAATGCAGAATTCAACAAGATCGCAAATATAACTTTGTCACAGGGAAATCCCAATAATCCCGTAAATACCATAATTACCCCGGAGCCACATAACTTTACTGAGAATTACAATTTACATAACTCCTGTTTGTTCGCCGCAGCCTGGGGCAGTGGAGTCAACATAACATTGAACTGGTACTCAATGGAAGGGATCCTGGCAGGTGGAGAACTGACATTTAACGGTTTTCATGCATCCTACACATCTCTTGGGCTTGCGTTTTCAGGAATAGGCATTCCTCCAGACTCTAATTTGACTTTGGGCGAAATGACCGCAAGTTACTGAATCTCATAATTTTAGGTATTGTTGCAAATTGGAGCCTGTATAATTATAAATCATTAACAAATTATGATATAACAGTTATACAGTTCAGTTAACTATCACCATGAGTTTTCAAATGTCATTTTTTTAAATAATTATTACAAAGAACCTTCGTTGCTTTCGACAAAATTTGGAATTCGTGCAGCCGAACTAATTATTGCTCTTCATAATTCTATCAAGATCGATAGGTGGCGTTATAAATGACTTAGGGATCGGCAGTGTTTTAAAAGATACGAAAATTCTGTCCCGATGGCAAGGCGCTTCCATGTAAACGTATACCTTCTTTCGTTTTCAGCCTTCTTTGCAGACATGGGTTATCAGATAGTTGTAGGTGGCCTCTCTGTCTTTCTTGTTCTTGTTCTTCATGCGCCAATATGGGTATTCGCATTGATTGAGGCATTCAGTTATGGCATAGGTTCAGTCTTCTCTTACATAGGAGGGAAGCTGGCAGACAGGTTTGACCCAAAAAAACTTTCCATAATCGGAAATTCACTGATTCCGATTCTTTCGTTCACAGGAATCTTAAGGAATTACGCGGCTGCCGGTTCTTTATACGTATCAGGATGGTGGGCCAGGAATTTCCGTTCACCGCCAAGAAGGATACTCATGATAGAATCAACAAGCAGAGAGGAAAGAACAAATGCATTCGGCCTCCTGCATGGTCTGGACGTTGGCGGTGGTGTAATAGCCTCTGTTTTTCTTATTACAATGTATTCCTTTGGTATCTCTTTTTCCTTGATATTTCTTGTCTCTATTATACCGCTGATAGTTTCGACCATTCTGATTTCTCTTACAAGGAAAACAAAAAGGGAGACAGTGGATGAGAACAGACCCGTTGAAAAATCTGCCGGGCAAACATATTACAGTATACTCTTTGCAACTGCCCTTTTCGGTTTCAGTTACTACAGCGTAGGTTTCCCGATACTAACCGCTGCACAGGCGTCTTCGTCTATTCTTTATGGTCTCCTTGTTTATCCGATCTTCATGGGCACATCGGCAGCCGGCGGATTTATTTACAGCAGGATCCGGGCTAGAAGAGAAATCCCGATTCTTGGGCTGTTTGGTTATATCCTCTCAGGATTTGCAGCACTTGGTATATTCCTGATCCTGTTTCTACATGCAGCTTTTGAATACTTCTATCTATCAGCACTGATCCTCGGCCTGGGTACATCAGCGATAGAGACGTTTGAGCCATCAATTGTTTCCAGGATAGTTCGTGGATCAAAGGCTGGAACCGCAATGGGGAAGCTTTCATTCTTCAGGAGCATTGGTATGTTTTCAGGAAATATTATAGTAGGACTTCTTTACCTGATATCTCCAGAATATTCATATCTGTACGCCGCAAGCGTCGCGGTTATCGGTGGACTTTCAGTATTAATCGCCGGCAGGAATTTCCGTGGATAAGATATCAGGAGTACCGTATGATATTATAGAAAGTGTCCCTCTGCGCAGGTATTTTTCCAGCTCCCAGTATCATGGAATCAAGTTCCTCAGAAAACGTTTTCTCTTTCCTGTCAGTGGCCCCAAATATCTTTTCGCTGAAAGCAGTTCCCACAAGGTCATTGCCACCCGATCTCAGTGCGACCTGAGAAACCAGTTTTCCGAGTGCGACCCAATATACACTTATATTTTTGATCGCAGATCCTGCGATGATCCTCGCCAGTGATATCACATCGAGATCTTTCTCTCCCGAGGCTTCATGCCTGACTTTGCCAGATCTTAGCAGTGGTGTATTTTCAGGGCTGAATTTCAGCGGTATAATTGAAATAATCCCGGGCTGTTCAATCTCGCAATCCCGCAGTTTGATGAAATGATCTATTATGTGATCATAATTTTCGACGTGGCCATATGTTATCGTAGAGTTGCCACGGAAACCGAGTGCGTGTATTTCTTTCGCGTCCTCTAGCCATTTTTCACCCGAAATCTTCTCTTTCGTAGTGATTACTTTCCTGACTTCCGGATCAAATATTTCAGCTCCTCCTCCCGTATGTGCGTCGGCGCCTGCATCCATCAGCCTGGTCACTACTTCCTTTATGGAATTGCCTGTTGTTCTTGCGATAAAATCTATTTCCGGTATTGTGAGGGTTTTAAGCGTGGCAGTAGGTATCTCCTCCTTGATTGCCCTGAAAATTCTCTCGTAGTATTCCAGTTCAAGGTAAGGATTAAACCCGCCAACAACATGAACCTCTGTGCACTGGAGTGCTTTTGCCTTTCTTGCTTCTGCACGGACCTGTTCCTCTGTTAGCTCGTAGCCTCTATCCGTTTTTCCCTTTAATTTCGCAGGTACGTAGAAAGCACATATTGGGCAGGATGCAGAGCAATAATTTGAATAATTGATGTTATAGGAAACAGCATATCCTACAGTATCGCCGGCCTGGTATGAGGCAAGCGAATCCGCCAGTCTGGTTCTGGAATGAAATCCCATTGTCTCCATGATTTCTTTTGCTTCATTTTTATTGATCAAGCCGCCATCTGTAATATATTCATACCAGTAACTTTCGCTGGATGTTAGCTGTGTCTTCACGTTATAGTCATCGATTTAAATCTAATAAGAATTACCTGTTTTCTGATAATCTATAAAGATTATTAACTTTTCAGCAATGTCTGATCATGTTGTCTAATGCCTCTCTCTATAATGAGATTGAGGAAAAGATAGAACAAAGGCAGATTCTGTCGCCTGAGGACATTGTTTTTCTCTATGATACAGCTGATATAAACTGGCTCGGTGGCCTTGCTGGAAAGATGGCTGATAATGTTTCATCAAATTATGTTTCTTTTGTGTCCAACCTGATACTTAATTATACAAACGTTTGCAATGTAAGATGCAAATTCTGCGCATTTTATCGTACAGGATCAGAGGAGGACTCTTATACTTTCACAGAGGACAGGGTCATAGAGGAGATAGCAAAATATTATGAGCCATATGGAATCAGGCAACTTCTAATACAGGGCGGAGTGAACCCGAGCCTAAATCTTGACTATTACACCTCACTTTTCAGGAGAATAAGGAATGAATTCCCGAATCTTGGAATTCACGGACTTTCAACATCAGAAATATCATTCATATCAAAGAAAGCAAGACTTTCCGTTGAGGATTTGCTTATTGAACTCAGAAAATCAGGTCTTGAGACAATCCCTGGTGCAGGTGGCGAAATACTTGATTCTGAGGTCAGGAAGAAGCTTGGTCGTCCGGTGAATTCTGGTGAAGAATGGCTTTCTATCATGGAGACTGCCCACCGTCTTGGAATCCGGACATCAGCTACCATGATGTTCGGTCATGTAGAGACGGGCCTCGATAAGGCGAAACATCTTCTTAGCATACTGAAACTTCAGCAGAAATACCATGGTTTCCTCTCATTCACTCCATGGAATTTTGAGCCCGGTAATACTCAGCTTGAGAAGGAGGGAGTGGTGACTGAAAGAACCGGGGGCCTTGATGTAATAAGGAACATAGCTGTAGCAAGGGTGGTTTTTAATTCACAGCTTCCTGTAATACAGACCTCCTGGCTCACAAATGGTGTCGAAATGGGCCAGATCGCGATCCTGTATGGAGCAAACGACTGGGGCGGCACTATCTATGATGAAAAGGTCATTCCCGCAACGGGCAAACAGGTCGGCAACCTCAGGAAAGATACAATAATTGAATCGATAAAGGCAATTGGAAGAATCCCGGTTGAGAGGGACAACCTATACAGAACAATTAAAATTTATGAATAATGACAGGGAAGCAGGCATGCTTTCTTACCTCACAAAAGGGAAAGCTGCAGTGGGGACCTTCAAAGCAAAACCCGAGGACTTTATTGTTGAGGAAATACCTGTCCAGATCCCCAGGAATGAGATAGGCAAGTACCTGATTATAAAGGTCAGGCTCAGGAACTGGGAAACAAACAGGTTCGTGACTTATATAAGCAGGATGCTTCAGATCAACGATAAAAGAATTACATTTGCCGGTACAAAGGACAGGAACGGCATCACCACGCAATATTTCTGTCTCAATTATCAGGGTTACCCGAACCTTGAGAACATCAGGGATGCTGAAGTCATCGAAACTTTCAGGTCAGACAGAATGCTTTCGCTTGGCGATTTAACAGGAAACAGGTTCTACATTAACACATCCCGGTTGACTGAAGAGTCGAGGGTCAGAGAACTGAATGATGAGATGAACCTCCTTGGCGGATTCCCTAATTTTTTCGGATACCAGAGATTTGGTTCAAAGAGGCCCATCACCCACCTTGTAGGGAAGGAGATTCTTAAGGGCGACTTCAAGCAGGCTGTCATGGAATACCTGTGCGATCCGAAATTCGATACCGAATCATTCAGGATCGATCTTCTGCAGACAGAAGATTTTACAAGGGCACTTAAAGACTTCCCGAAATATCTGAACTATGAGCATTTACTCATACAGCATGTCGTTGATACTGGAAACTTCGAGGGTGCAATAGAAAAGCTCCCGAGAACATTGCAGATGATGTTCATTCATGCTTACCAGTCATATCTGTTCAATCTTATCCTTTCGTATCGTATAAAGGAGGATCATAGCTTGACGGAACCTCATCCCGGCGATTATTTTGTTGAAATCGATCAATACTTCAATCCAGTATCTGAGCCTATGAGGGTTAATGAATTGAATTCACAAATGATTGGGAAGAAGATAATCGAAGACAGGGTGAGGATAACCATCCCACTCATCGGTTATAATACAGATGATTCTGTAATAAAGCAGAATGGGATCAGAGACATAATGGAAAATGAAGGAGTAGATAAAACTGCTTTCCGTGTCAGAAATCACAAGAACATGGGTTCATCCGGATCACAGAGAATAATATCAGCCAAGCCGAATGATTTCAGTTTCTTGGACGGCAGGTTCACATTCAATCTTGGAAAGGGGATTTACGCCACATCCTACCTGAGAGAAATATTAAAGGAAAATATGGAGAATATATGATATTATCAGATTAGGCCGACTTTCTGTAGCTCTTTCTTGACTTTTATAACTGCCTGCTCAATTTCGCTCTCTTCCTTGGCACCGGTGCATACAACCTTCCCAGATCCAAAAAGCAGCAAAACGACCTTTGGTTCCTCCACTCTGTAAACAAGCCCAGGGAATTGCTCAGGTTCATATTCTACGTTCTCAAGTCCCAGGGACATTGCAATATCTGTTAGATTCAAATCAGATTCCAGATCATATACTGCAACAATATTCTGCACGACAATATCCGGGTGATCGTAGACCTTTATACCTGCTTTTTTCAATTTTTGAATTATTGTGTCGATTGTTAACTTGACATTCTCAAGATTTTTCGCACCCGTGCAGTTTACCTTTCCGCTTCTGAAAATCAATACTGCGGTTTTGGGTTCATGCAGACGGTATATCAAACCAGGAAATTGCTCTGG
>JAJZOT010000058.1 GCA_021847855.1 Thermoplasmata archaeon
GGAGAGCTGTATTTGTGAAGGCATGTTTTAGAGCAGAAATAGTATCTCTGACCATCAGTGTCAGAAAATAGATCGGTGCTTTCCGGAACAAACATTCCACAGACTGGATCCGTAGGCACCTTTACACCTTACCTGCTATTTTTAAGGGGGTTCTTGTCAAAATCCTTCTTGCAGTTACTGCTGCAGAAATAAAATTTCTTTCCCTGAAACTCGCTGACAAATTCCGTGTCTTCCTTAACTTTCATTCCGCACATTACATCTTTTGCCATGATCCTTCATTCCTCCTTCAGCAGCAGTGATGCTTGTGGCCGTGATGAGTTTCATGGCTTTGCAGGTACTTCTCAGGACTGGCGTCGAAACTGGTTTTGCAGTTACTGCTGCAGAAATAAAATTTCGTGCCATCGTGCTCGCTTGCAATATTCCTGTCCTTAACTCCCATGCCGCATACAGGATCGGTTACATTTTCCATGGTCTGTCCATTACTGAAATATTCTTAATAATTTGTTATACATAATGTATTTATAACGCTTCTATATTTTTCAGTATGAAAAGAAATATTACAGAAATCGAACAAAGATTGATACTCATCCTGAAAAAGGATTCCAGAAAAAGCATTCTTGATATTGCCGAAGAACTCGGCGTCAGTAGAATTACTGCGAAAAAGGCATTTGATTCACTTGTCCGGATCGGAAAAATAAAGAATTTTACTGTTACGCTGGATGAAGATGAAAGAGATCTTGCCATAATACATGTCAGAGATTTGGGAAATCTGCCAAAAGATCTGGTTATTGAGTATTTCAGATTGATTGACAACACGTACATCGTGGTTGTTTATTATGAGAATCTTGTAAAGCTTGAGGGGCTTTCCATAATCGATGTGAAAATCGCAACCGTCAGGAGCATAAATGAAAATAGCGGCAGGGTGGAACACCTTCATTGCGACTATTGCGGTGAGGGGATGAGTGGAATTCCAATCCGAGTCGAATTACAGGGGAAAACATACTACGCCTGCTGTCCGAACTGTGAGCGTGACCTGAGAAAGAGAAGAGAAGCCCTCGCTGAGCAAGGAACTGTTTGAAACTGACTCACATCAGCCAACTTCTCTCTATTTTCTGCGTCTTCAAGGTGTTAGAATTTCCTGCGCCATTGTTCAGACCTTCCTCCAGGTCTATGGGCGTGGCGAGTTCATCTGTATTATTTGCAGAAAAGTCATATATAAACAGGAGTCCGTCGATATCGTTGACATTGTGTATAGGTCAATGTTAAATATTATCGAGAAATCGTAAATTATGTCTTGTGGATGCATGAACCATTCAGGCAAAAACATGGCTGGGCATCATACAGACCAAACCGAGGATACTGGTGGAAATGCCGGTAGAGTGTCCAGTTCAGCGATTAATATTTTAAATGAACGATACGCCAGGGGAGAATTGAGCAGAGAGGAATACCTGAAGATGAGGGACGATATTGCCGCTAAGTAATGTGGCAGAAAGGTAGGTGAATAGATGGTTTTAGAATATAGAATTAACTCGAAGTTTTCATTTGAGGAGGCATGCTCCAAGGTTCCGGAAGCTGTTTCCAAGAACGGATTTGCGGTACTGGCAGAAATAAAGACCAGCGAGATTTTGAAGAGCAAGGGGTTCGATTACGCCCCACTAAGAACATTTGACATATGCAATGCCGGGTATGCGAATAAAGCCCTTTCTCTGAGCAAGATCACCGAGGCATTGCTTCCTTGTCATCTCATTGTACGGGGAAACGGAGATCATACAGAGATTTCAGTTCAACTTCCCAGAGATACTTTCAATGCCCTGTTTCCCAAAGGCGATGCCAAAATGGAAGCCTTCATGAACGAGGTCGAAGGTAAGCTTAAGAACATTGTGGATTCACTGGCAAAACAGTAACCATCTGTATGAACCGAAAGGAGTCGAAGGAGTTCATCAACTAACCCCGATTCATGCCTCCATCATATTTTTCTCATAATGTTCCAGTTCAATGCCTGATAGGATCACGAAACATCTTTAGTGCATTTATCAGAGCATCATTTTCATGTTCCAGGCCCACAGTAACCCGAACCATTCTGCTCAACGGATCGCCCAGTTTCCTGACCAGTATTCCATTATCTTTCAGAAACTGAAAAACGTCAAGGTTCACGAGAATAAAATTGGCTTTGCTGGGGAAAGAAAAATCAGAGATCTCCCTGTAAATCCTTTCCCGTTCACGTATTATGTATTCT
Organism: Thermoplasmata archaeon; assembly: GCA_021847855.1. The sequence continues at coordinate 2,237 of JAJZOT010000058.1, forward strand.
ACGTTCTTCATGATCTCATGCCTGTAGTCAAGCAATATGGTGGCTGCGACATGTGAAATGGAGCTCAGGATAAATGGCGGAAGTGTTTTCTGGATCTTTTCCATGGTTTCGGATGAGGATATGGCGTACCCAATGCGAAGCCCTGCCAGTCCGAACGCCTTTGAGAAGGTTCTCATGACAATGAGGTTATCGTAATCCCTGACAAGATCTGCACAGCCGTTTCCTGCAAACTCTCCGTAAGCCTCGTCCACGATAACAGTATTTCCCGTTTCAAGCAGGCTTTTAACGGTGTCCCTATCCGTGGTGTTACCGGTTGGATTGTTTGGTGAGCAGACGATGTAGGATGAATTTGAAAACTTCAGCAACTTGTCGATGTCAGGCTCGAACATTCGCGTCATGGGAATTTCGCTAAACCTTATTCCCTTCTTTTCTGCGAAGAACTTATACATGCTGAATGTCGGAGTGCTGGTCACAATCTCGGTGTTCCTCAGGAAATCAAACAGAAAAGTTATGACCTGATCACTGCCATTACCGACAATTATATTGTCCGCGCCTAGTCCGTAAATTTTCCCGATTTTTTCCCTGAGGCTCTCTGAATAATCCTCAGGATAACGGTTCATCTCGAGGCCACTGACAACCTCCGTTAACTTGATCCTGAAACTTTCCGGCACGTTGAACGGAATCTCGTTCTTGTCCAGCCGTATAATTTTCTTATAAGTATCACTCATCTGACACACGCCTCCTCGAAAGTTCGTGCATAACGTCGTCAAGCTTTATTTCGTTGAAGGAAAGCAGCACGAGAAGGTGGTAGAACATGTCTGCGGTCTCGTATATGGTTCTGTCACGTGAATTGGCAACCAGTACCTCCACAGCTTCCTCCCCGAACTTCTTGTATATCTCCTCACGCCCCTTATTAAAAAGGCTTTTTGTATAGGAGTCCACACCTCCGGAGAGTTTCCTCTGGCTTATTACGGATTCTAGGTCCCTGAGAACGGAAAGAGAATAATTCAGGCCTGCAGGTTTAACTCCCTCCTTCCCGAGTTCAGAATGGAAGCAGCTGAATTCGCCGGTGTGACAACCAGGCCCTTTCTGTTCCACCCTGATCAGTACAGAATCGGAATCACAGTCAGTAAAGATCTTCACTATTTTCTGCGTGTTTCCACTGGTCTCGCCCTTCATCCTGATCCTGCCTTTCGATCTGGAATAATAGTGGGCAAACCCAGTGGAAATAGTCAGTTTCAAAGCTTCCTCATTCATGTAGGCCAGGGTTATAACCGCCCCGGTTCGGTCATCCACTGCAACAACAGGAATCAGGCCATCAGCAAACCTGAGATTTGATATATCAGGGCTTTCTGACAACTATACCCCTCCTTTCAAGATATTTCTTCAGATCAGATACACTGAATTTTCCGTAATGGAAAACGGAGGCACCCAGGGCGGCATCTGCCCCTGCCTGGAAAACCTCGAGAAAATGCTCAGGGGTGCCGGCTCCACCGGATGCTATCACAGGTATGCTCACTTTTTCAATCATTCCTGTTATGAGGTCGAGATCATATCCGTTTTCTGTTCCGTCCGCGTCCATAGAAGTTATCAGCAATTCTCCTGCGCCAAGATTCTGGGCTTCACGTGCCCAGGCAATCGCATCCATGTTTCTTGGAATCTTGCCGCCATGGGAATATATTTCGTAGTGTCTGCCGTTGAACTTGCAGTCAATGGCCACAACTGTGTTCGAGGAACCCACAACATCAGATATCTCCCTGACGAGTTCCTTCCTCTCCACTGCTGCTGTATTGATGAAGATCTTGTCAGCACCATTCCTGATTAATTCCCTGGCTTCTGTTGCAGTTCTGATGCCTCCTCCAACGGTAAACGGAATAAAAAGCGACGATGAAACATCCCGGGCGAGTTCCTTTATTGTGCCTCTATTCTCGCGTGAAGCCGAAATGTCCAGAAATACAATTTCGTCGGCACCTTCGTTCTCGTATCTGGAAGCGAGTTCAACCGGGTCCCCTGCGTCTCTCATATTCTCGAACCTTACACCCTTTACAACTCTTCGATCCTTTATATCCAGTGCCACAACTATCCTTTTCGCAAGCATTATCTGACACCTGCCAGTTCCTGAAGCGGGATACGATCCTCGTAGATGGCTTTCCCGACTATTGCACCGGAGAAACCGTATTCTTCCAGTTTCTTTATGTCCCGGATTTCGGATACTCCTCCAGCATAGATCATCTCCTCTCCTTCCCAGAATTTCTTCAGATCAGAAATTCCGGCAAGCGTCCCGTCTCTTTCAACATCCGTATAAATGAATCTCCTGACGTACTTCCTGGAATTCTCAAAGAGCGAAATAACACTCATGCTGGAATTTTCTACCCAGCCTTTCGTTGCGGCTTTCATTCCTCTGGAGTCCAGGCTTACTGTTATGCCAGGAAATTTTTCCGAGGCAATCCGGAGAAATGCGGCATCAGTTGCCGAGGTACCCAGTATTACGGCAGATACTCCGGCATCAAAAGCATCGTTTATGTTTTCCATTGTTCTGATGCCGCCTCCAAGCTGTATCCATAACCCGGTTTCTCCTGCTATCTTCCTCACTGTGTCCAGATTCTTAAGAGTTCCCGAAAAGGAACCGTCCAGGTCTACTATGTGCAGTTTCTTGAAGTATTCCGAGAATTTCACGGCAAAATCTACGGGATCACCGTATATTTTCGCGCTGGAACCCTCTCCCTTGACAAGCCTCACTGCCTTACCATTCATTATATCTATTGCAGGATATATCTCCAAGGCTAGACCTCCATTCTACTGAAATTCCTCAACAGTTTTTTCCCGTTCTCGCTGGACTTCTCGGGGTGAAACTGGACTCCATAAATATTATCCCTTTTTATTGCCACGGGAAAAACTTCCCCATCATGTTCGGAAGAGGCCTGGACTAATTCTTCCGGAACCTTAATCCTGTATGTGTGCACGAAGTAGAAATACGAATTATTATCGATACCCTCGAAAAGAGGGGGGGACTTCTCAAAACTGACACTGTTCCAGCCGATGTGAGGCAATCTTTTTCCCAGTAGTTTTACAGTCCTGCCGGGAATGACGCCAAGACCTTTTCCCGATCCTTCTTCGCTCTCCTCGGTGAGCACCTGCATGCCAAGACATATGCCAAGAACAGGAACTCCCTCACCGATACGATCCAGCAGGACTCCTCGCAATCTTTCCAGTTCGGTGGCCACCGCATGGAATGATCCGACGCCTGGAAGCACTATCTTTTCAGCTTTTTCGATTTCATAGGGATCGGAAGTTACCTTTCCATCCACGGCTTTCGCCACGTTAGAGAAGTTTCCAATTCCAAGATCGATTATTGCAATCAAGTCATGATCCCCTTTGTGCTCTCCAGCCTGTCGGATGGCTGTATTGCCTCTCCCAGTGCTTTTCCCAGGGCTTTGAAAGATGCCTCGGTTATGTGATGGGAGTTCTGGCCTGCCATCTGGATAACGTGAATAGTGGCTCCCAGCGTTCTGGAGAACGCCAGATAGAACTCCCTGACAAGATTCAGGCTGAATCCCTCATCGTCATTGTAAGACAGTGCAAAATTGAGAAAAGGTCTTGAAATGTCCACTGCAACCATTACAAGGGCTTCATCCATAGGTATAACTGCATTGCCGAAGCGTTTTATTCCTGACAGCTTCTCCTTAATCGCAAGAGCAATCGTTATGCCGGTGTCTTCCCAGAGGTGGTGTCTGAGGTCCCACTTCGCCTCAATTCTTGCAGTCCTGTTCATGTAGAAGAACAGTGTCCTCAGCATGTGGTCAAGTATCTTGTCTCCTGTATCGATCCTTGTTGTTCCATCTCCTATCTCTACGGTTATGTCAACTTCGTTTGTTGTTCTCTTCATTTTCTTGTCTCCATTGATTTTCTGTGCGCTGTCATGCCTTCAATCGTAGCTAATTCCATGCCAGCTTCCCTGTATCTCATAAATTCATCCTTTCCGGTGTATGCCATGGATATCCTCTTTGTGAAGTCCCATACAGTCAGCGCCGATGAAAAAACAGCGGATCCTCCAGTTGGAAGGACATGGTTAACTCCGAGAAAATAATCACCTGCCGGGACAGGAGTGTACTGACCCAGGTAAACAGCTCCTGCGTTTTCAATCATATCGATAAATCTCATGGGTTCCCTCACCAGGAGCTCCAGGTGCTCCGGTGCAAGTTCATTAGCCCTGGAAAAGCATTCTTCCAGACTGGAGTATATCTTTATATCGACGCCCTGTGATTCGCATACCTGTGCAAGTTCCGGCGATGTTGTCAGGAGCCATGCCTTTGAATCAGGCCCGTGTTCAAGTTGCGAAGCCAGATCAGCCGTTACGTACTCAGGATCTGCTGTCTCATCAGCAACAATGCATATTTCCGAGGGACCGTTCAGTCCATCTATTCCGACTGTCCCAAAAACCTGCCTCTTGGCTTCGGTCACAAAGGCATTTCCGGGGCCAAATATCTTCTGTACCGGTTTCATGCCTATTCCGTATGCCATTGCACCTACGGCCTGTATTCCACCAAGCCTGTAGATCTCATCAATTCCCAGTTTTTTTGCAATGTACAGTATGGCCGGATCAATTTTTCCGTCTTTGGGCGCAGTGACAACGACGATTTCCCTGACCCCTGCGATCCTTGCAGGAACGGCGGACATTATGAGGCTGGAAGGGAGGGGCTTTCCGCCGGGAACATACAGTCCAACCCTTCTCAGGGGGCGTTCCATGATGCCGTACAGGGATCCATTCTGCGTGAAAAGCGTGGAGTGGTTGATCTGTGCGGAATGCACCTGGCGGACTCTTTCAATCACAGTGTCTATTGCGCTGATCTGACCAGGTTTCAACAAGGAATCTGACTTTTCAATCTCCTCCGCCGGAGCCCTGATGGGCCCAACATAATGATCGAAACGGGCAGAATATTCTTTCAGCGCTTCCTCGCCTCTCTGCTTTATGTCATCGAGAACTTCCCGTGTATATTTTTCAATATCCATTTTCTATCACGTTTTCCATCCGTGTTACCACGTTGTTAATTTCCTCAAATTTTGATTTCTGTGATATGCGGTTTACAATAAGCTGGGCATAAACGTCAATTATCTTGTGAATCTCAGACAGGCCATTTTCCCTGAGGGTTGTTCCCGTATCAACGATATCTACAATCGCATCCGCTATGCCCAGACTTGGGGCAAGTTCTATCGACCCGGAAAGAGGTATAATCCTGACGTCCAGGCCAAGAGAATCGAAGTATTTCTTCGTTATGTTCCTGTATTTTGTTGCAATCCGGAATCCGTCCATATCCTCTGGCCGTATATCGCTTCCCGAAGGAACAGCCAGGCTGATCCTGCAGTTTCCAAAATTGAGTCTCAGCGGGATGAATACATCGGGCTGGCTCTCCTCTGTGATGTCACTGCCAACTATGCCTATGTCTGCGGCATTGGTGACGTAAACAGGTACATCCGACGGCTTGGCAAGCATGATTTCGTAACCGTTGGATCGTATTATAAGTGACCTGTTCTCGGGAGCATCTGCGCTGATGCCTATATCCTTGAGCAGGCGCATTGAAGGTTCGAACAGTCTTCCCTTAGGAAGGGCGATTCTCATTCATCACCACCTCCACAGGTATCCCCATCTTAACCAGTTCCTGCGCCCTTGAACAAGCTTCCGAAGGGGTTTCTCCGCTGACGGGAACACGGGCGGAACTTTTTCTTGCATCGTAAAGTGATGCAAGCGAATCAAGGTTGAATGCAAATCCCACAGCATCTATGTCACCTATCCGGTAACTTCCACCGTTCCCAATCAGGTATTCGAATCTTGGCGAATATATCTCAAATACAAGACTGTCGTAATAGGAATGAAGCTCCACGGTTCCGAGATCAACGATGATCCTCTCATGGTTCACTTCTGATACCACATCATCAACCTGGCTGAACCCGCTGCTTTTACCCCTGGAATTCATCATTTCCCATATGCGTTTTTTCATTGAATCTTCTATGGGAAGCTTGTCAATTGCAGCGAAATTTCTCCTGGAAACGGCATCCAGTATCACATCAGTATATCCAGGAACCTTGCCGGCAATGTTTTTCCAGATCTCAACACTTCCGACATCAATGTAAAAATCGGTGATTCCCAGATTATTCATAGCGGAAATTGCAATATTGAGAATCTCCACATTGCTCCACTTTTTATCTCCCCCTATAAACTCGAGATCG
>JAJZOT010000059.1 GCA_021847855.1 Thermoplasmata archaeon
CACTGAGTATATCCTGTATGCCATTCCTGATTGCCTCGATATTTGCCAGTGATTCCTTCGCGGGAATATCTTTGTCAAGAGTGGCGCGAAAAAGTATTTCCTCCGCCATGTCGCCCCCCAGGTTAAGCCTGGTAGCCAGCGTCTGCACTATCGAGGCTTTGCTGGCACTGAAAACTTTAGAGAAACCGTCTCGGTCAAGCGTAAGAGGATCGTTTGCGGAGGGTGGTGAATATGGCTCACCCTTCATTATTTTACGATTCTTCCATTCCCTCAGATCTGTGGCGAATTCTATCAGACCATTATTTGTTATGATGAAGTTCCCCTCCCTGAATAGCTCAAGAATAATCTCCTGCCCAGTGTGAAGGGTGATCTTTACTACTCTGTCAAAGTTAATCTGATTTATTCCCACTATACGACGCTCTGATAACGATTTCCGGAGTAGCATGGATAGCGGAGTTGCATCCTCCGGGCGTTCAGCTTCGTAGAAAACGAGACCTTTCTTCAGCGATACCAGCAGGTAGCGTTTGCCGACGGAAGAGTTGTAAAGCTGGAACAGGAAATCAGTTTCGGCGATCTGGTACACTTTTTTTATGAAACTTCCTGAAATGGTTTCTCCATAATTCTGGATAAAAGCGTAGAAATCTAGAGATGAGGGTTTAGGATTCATTCTATGGTAAATTCACTCCGCGTATTTTATTATGAAGTAGACTACCAATAGTTTTTTTACTGTGGATGTACTACGAATTTGCAAAATCACAGGCTGCAACGCGGTGTTTAAATGAATTTTAATGGAACTTTTGAAGTAAAGGTACCTAAGGACAAGGTGTTTGATGTGCTCATGACTCCAGAAAAATTATCCTCCTGCATACCGGGGTTTAAAAGCCTTAGCGTAACATCGCCCAATGAATTTTCTGTTGTAGTGAGAGCGGGTGTTGCTTTCATAAAGGGAGATTTTAACATAAAATTCAAGGTGGTAGAGAGTGTGCCAAGCGATCATGCAAAACTGGTAGGAAACGGCACCGGTCTGGGAGGAACCCTGGATATCGAGGCAGTAATGGATCTGTCTGAGAATGACAGCTTAACGACAATGAACTGGACTGCAGATACAAAAATTGGCGGTAAGCTTGGGTCTATCGGCCAGAGGGTAATTGGAAGTCAGTCCCGGAAAATGATCGATGAGCTCTTCAGTTCGTTGAAGGACAAACTGCTGTCTGAATAACGCCAAATTTTTTCCTGTTCCATAAAATGACAACAAAATTCAATGCCGTAGTACTGGGAAATGATTTTTATTCCCGGTATAATTTGCATTCTGGAAAAGAATCCAGTGTCGCCGTATTCCTGTTTGACGAATACCTGAATGAAGAACGGTTGTTCCTGCTGGAGAATTTCAGCAGTCAATGTGGCATAATTGAGGTACTGTTTCCCAACTCCGGGCAGGACATCAACAGATACATTCTGGAGACGGAGAAAGTTCTTCAAGAATTGAGATCGGTGCACGGGAAATTTGTTCTTGTAGCATTTGGAAGGATTGCACCATCAATAGTCAAGCTTCTATCAGGAGGCCTTACAGCCACTAAACTTATAATGGTGAATCCAGAATTTGATTCTGATATAATCACACTTCTGTCCAAGATAGATATCCCTTCACTCATAATATCTTCAACAAGAGAGAAGAATGGCTATAATATTGATTCAGTGAAGTATCATGATTTGATGTCTTCTTCCAGCATCACATACATCAGGCAAACTACCGGAAATCCACTGTTCGAGAAATTCACGCAATCATTTAATTCTATGTTGAAATTCCTTGCGGATGAGTAGTCCTACGTTGAAAACCGATATACAGGTGAGATATGGGGACCTGGACACGCTCGGTCATGTGAACAATGCGGTTTACCTTACATACTTTGAGCTGGGGAGAGTGTTGTACTTCCGCAACTTCATGAAGCGCTTTGACGTGAAAAATATAAAGTTTGTTATAGCAAGGGCAGAGATAGATTTTCGGAAATCCATAAAGATGGAAGATCAGGTAATGCTTGAAACTTCACTTGAAAGTGTTGGGAACTCGAGTTTCACCTTTGTACACAGAATTTTGGAAAGGAATACGGGAGAAGTATTCTGTAATGGAAAGATCGTGGCTGTTTCGCTTGATGATAACGGCAAGCCCATGAGAGTACCGGATCAACTCAGAGCTTTGGCTGACTATGGCAAGCAGTGACATGGTCTTTTCTGAATTCAGACCGGAGTGGTTACGTAGGCAATCCAGCCTAGCGATGGCGGAAGGAAAACATCCATAAGATACAGACTCAAATGAACCGCTGCAGCAATGTAAAAATTCTTCCTGAAATAATATATGGCTCCATACATAACAGCCATCGCAAAATTGTCAATTATAAACAATTCCATGAATATTCCGGGATAACCAGGGCCTTGGAACAGAATAAAACTCAGGTAAAGCACAGAATAAAACACTGCCTGAATGATGATTGCCTGGCCAATCGGGAATCTTCTCTGCAGGAACGTTATAATTAGAAACCGAAAGTTGAATTCTTCCAGGAATACAGGGTAATAAGCTGTTTCAAAAACATAAGCCGGTCCATTATGAGTTAGGGCGTAAAGATACAGCCATAATAGAAAGACTGAAATTAGAAACAGAAAGTCCTTTGAGAGGAGAGTTGCGGAAACGGCTTTTCTTATCTCTGGAACGCTGTATGTTATCAACGCGAATAGCATAGGAGTGATGCCGAGATATAGATAGTAGAATATCGTACCGACCTGCATCAGGTAGAACATGGAGAAAATTGCCAGTTCAGAAAATATGAAGGTCAGCGATTCAAACCGACGTCCCATGATACTCCACCTCCGTGTGTTTTGCATAACTGTTTAAAACCAGGTTTGTAGTTAGCCACATGAAAGGAAGAGCAAATATCCACATTATGAGGCTGAAGAGTGTCTGTTGCGCTAATCCGAAATTATTCCAAATGGAGTACGAGAAAAGTATCGATACGTAAAATATGATTATGGCAAACATTGCCAGCATCATGGACAGGAATTCGAGAAAGAGTTTTTTGCCGTCGTCTGACAAACCCGAATATGCGATCCCGGAAATCATGCCTCCCGCAAACGAGGATATGCTCATCAATGCGAAATACGCCCCATCACCTGACGCGAGTATTGTCAGGGACGGATAGAACCATATGAACATAAGTGCTGATGAAATCAGTACAAGTCCCATAACGCCATATTTTCCTGGAAAATGTCTAAGTCCCGGGAAAAATTCAGAAATTAGAAGTGAAATGAGGATCCCAGTGAACAGCATGAGAAAATTGATTCCCCCGTAAAAGTAGAGGCTGTTCTCAAGATGCAGATATACGCCGTATGTTTCAATCAGCGGCATTGCGAGGATCAAAAGAGACGAACCAAAAAGGAAACCACGTTTACTTCTCACTGACCAGATACGATCAAAGAAAGCTACACTAACGCCTTTCATGAATTTTAGCCTAAGAAGGTAATTGGTCAAAAAAACGAGAATGGTGCTTTCAAGAATCAACGGTATAACCGCAACAGAAAGAACCAGAGATATTATTGAAGGAAATACTGCTGTAATGCTTTCGCACTGGCAACTGAGGGCGGAAAGGGCTCCGGACAACTGTCCGCCTATTGCTGCCTTTGCCCTCCTCCTGACATAACTTATAATCAAGAAGTAGTTTTGAACCAGCAGTATGGAAAGTAAAGAAAACATTGCCAGAGACTGGATGCTTACTGAGAAAACAATGTACCTGGTGAAGAAAACTACACCGCCTAGAAATAATGGGGGAGTACCTCCAGTTATTACATCATCTGCGATAGAGGCCACCAGAAGGCCAATTCCCTGTGGTACATAATTGAATCTTATGAGTCCGGAAATAAGGAACATGGACAAAATTGTCAGTTCAATCCCTACCAGCCTTAGAAACGATCTTGTGGTGGCACCATAGTTCGACAGGTATGACTTCAGCATTATCAGAAGAGACAAAAGGAAGAATATCGAAATTCTGAAATAAGGAATAGACAAGATCAAAAGGAAGGAATAGAATACTATGAGGAGAGCCCCAGTCGTAGAATTGATTCCACCCGGCTTGGTAACTAAAAACATTAACCCCAGCATTACTGCGAGAAGTATCATTGCAAAAAACTGCAAATAAACATTATAATCCACGATAACTGTGCCTGACGCGTAAGCGGTCCAGGTACCAAACAGAAATGACAGGATTCCTGCTATCTGAAGAAGACCGGAAAGATTGAGAAACCGGTTTAGTGGATGAAATTCACCAGACATATTGATACCAGCAGTATGAGCAGATAATAGTTGGAGTAGTGAAATGCCCGTTTGAAATCACTCATTGAAAAATTCCTGATTACCGGGACTATAGAATAGTACAGCATCACGATCCCGAGAACTATTGCCAATACATAGTAGACTATGCCTACATTGATCTGGTGAAAGAAAAGTGGCAGAAGCGAGTAGCCGAAAAGAACTATTGAGTTTGCAAGTATGATCCATGAAGTACGCTCAATGCCTACGACTGAAGGGAGCATTGGAACGCCTGCTTTTTTGTAGTCTTCGGTATTATTAGTTGCAAGAGCCCAGAAGTGTGTCGGCGTCCACGCAAAGACAAGTAACGCTATGAAGATAGCGGTCAGGGAAACTTCGTTGCTGACTGCAGCCCATCCTGCAAGTGCGGGGAAGCTCCCTGCTATTCCACCTATTACAATGTTCCAGGTTGTCCGCCTTTTCAGGAGAATCGTGTAAAGCAGCGTGTAGCTGAGGAATCCCATAAAAATGAAAATAGTTGTCAGGAGGTTGATCATAAAAAGGGAAAGCAACATTGACACCGCAATCATTGCTGTGCCGTTGGAAAACATCCGTTTATAAGTCTTGTCGTTCACAATTCTGCCGCGGTAAGATGTCCTGTTCATGTTCGCATCTATATCCATGTCATAGAGGTTGTTGAATAGTGCCGCAGACATTGAAGCGAGAGTCCCGGAAATAATCAAGGGTGCAAGGAGGAAGATCCTGGTTGAAAAAGCCGGGTTGGAAAGGAAACCAGCTAGAGCTACAATGTCTACGAGAAAAGTTATTTCGATTTTGTAAATTCTGGAGAAGTCCCTTCCATTCAATCTACTCCACCGGATCGTTTGAGTTAAGGTAGAGATCAACATTCTCACTGTTTAATCCTTGCATTTGTGCTGTCATCCCATTATCAGGGCTTCCGTTTACCACAGGAGAATGGTTAGCCAACTGGATTGGCGTGGAATTTGCGCTGACTACTATGATTCCGTACATTGCATCGTAGTGTATTGTGCACCAGTATGTGTATATGCCAGCGGTATGGAAAGGATATTTTCCCTGTACTTCGTGTCCAATGGTCTGAGTAATCTGTGATGTACTGAGTATTCCGTAGTTAGTAGCGCCTTCCCACTTGGTTGGATTTGAGGAGATGGAGCTATTGATCTTCGAAAAGAGTGAAGATGAGTAAGCACCATCATAGCTTATGTACAGGTTATGTGGAGCGCCATCCTCCTCGGTCACGTTGAAATACACGAGAGTGTTCAGGGCAAATGATAATGTAGGATTAACTGCGCTTGCATTTTCAAAGTTGTTAAGGTTTTTCCATCCTGCTGCATCTGCTCCGAGGTTCACATATTGAACCGAGGTGTGACTAAAGTCAGTTGGTGCAACCCCTGTTGTTACCGGAGTTGTTAAGATATAACTAAAACTCAGAGCAATAACTACGATAACTATTGCAGCAAACGTTATTCCGCCTTTGTTTGATTCCATTAATCGCCACCTCCAATGATCTGGTTCGTTTCCGTCCTGTATTCAAGTATGTTATGAGGATCAGTTGTTGGTTCTCTTGACCAGCTCTTTGTTATATTGTAAAGGAACACAAGCTGTCCTATTCCAATTATGACACCGCCAAGAATTGCGCTATCCTGATATACCTGGAACTGCGCGAAATATCCTGCTACAGCCCTTGGCATTCCGATAAATCCGCCGACCTCCCATGACATGGACATGAGAAATGAACCTACTGCAGTTATGTAAAGGTGCCATTTTGCGAGACGTTCATCATATATCCTGCCGTTGGAAAATGTTGGAAACAGGAGATAGAAAACTGCTGCAGTTACTCCGAGAGTTACTCCAACAAAAACAAAATGGAAATGTCCGGTCACAAAGTATGTTCCGTGCGCTATTTCATTAACTGACTGATTTGCCAGCATAACTCCTGAAACTCCGCCGAGGATGAAATCGAATATTCCGTTAATAACAAAGAGCATGGGGGTCGTCAGCCTGATTTTCTTAGCGTTCCACATTGTTCCAATCATGTTGAAAACGGTAAGGGCTGATGGTATCACAACGAGGAATGATGTTGTGGTAAAGAACAACACCCAGTCGATTCCAAGCCCGGAGTTGAGAAGATGGTGCCCCCAGACAACTTCACTTAGTATCATGAGCAGCCCGAGAGAAAATACTGCGGAGAAATAGCTGTATACTGGAGTTTCTGTAAATCTGGATATTATATCGTACATCAGTCCGAAAAACGGAAGAATTGCGATGTAAACTATAGGATGTCCCCAGAACCAGAAGAGAATGGCAAATGTCAATGGGTTGCTTGACGATCCAGTGAAAAATATGGGATTGAACAGATCGTAGAACAACATGCCGAGCCCAATCATAAGCGGGGGATCAGCAGATATTAACATGATAAGCGTAAAAACTACTGACCAGGCAAACACAGGCATCTTAGCAAGAGGAATATCATCTGACCTGTCGATGAATATGATTTTTAATACTACAACGCTGGTCAAGGTTATTCCTATGAATATCATCTCCATCGCAATTATGGCGAGCCAGTCATAGGCACCACCGCCGAATGGCTGCAATTGAAGTGAAAGAGGAGGGTACAAATACCATCTGGCACTTGATTTTGACACTAGAAACAGTGAACCGCCCAGAAACCACAACCAATAGCCAATCGATGAGAAGTGTCCCATGTTATCTCTTTTCAGCCTGAGATAGCTGGGCAATAAGTAATACGCAGAACCGAACGCAGATCCTATGGCGAACATGTATATCATCAGGACTGCGTGTTGTGTCAGAAAGATGTTGTAAATTATGGGATTAATAATGGTTGGATTCGGATCGGTGAGGCTTACCCTCATTAATACGCCAAAAGCACCAGCCAGGAAGAGGAACATCAAAGATGTAAAGATATATCTGAGTCCAATGCTCTTTGCGTCATCGTAAACGAATATCGACCAGCTAAGTGGATGTGGTTTGCCATACATCTGTTCCCTGATGTAAGCGCCTCTCTCCGGGTAACCTTCATCTCTGGCCTTAATTTCAGCCGCCTCGTTCTTTGACGCAGCCAGATAGTACAGAAGGAACACTAAAATAGCCGCCAGGGAAGTAACAACAGATGCAGTTATTAAAAGAGTGAATGTGGACATCTTAAGCGGACACCTCCATGTATCCCCTCATGAGGTAGTGATCCTTTCCGCAGTACTCGACGCATTCGAAAATATATTTACCTGCCTTTGTAGGTTCGAAGCTTACCTGATTGGGGTGTCCAGGCACGGCGTAGACTTGAAGCCCAAGGGATGGTATCAGCAAATCATGGATAACGTCCTTGGACACTACCTGAAGAGTATAGTTATGTCCAGCAGTAACGTATAGATAATCCGTGGAAGTGGTTCCATTTTGATATGTAAAACTCCATGCCCATTGATAACCGGTAACATTTATTATGGTTGAATTAGCAGGCACGGTGCCATTATTTTCCGGTTGAGCAATGTTAACCTGGTGCCCGAGCACATAATTGAAGTTCAGAACTGCGGCACCCAAAAGAACCAGTAAGACACCTATTAACCAAAGGTATTCATGTGTAGATTTTGCACTCATCTGAAATCATCTCCTTCGATGGAATTGTCGCCGTATTTAATTACCGGATACATGAGAAACATAATTGAGAACGCTGCTGCAGCTATACCGGCAGACATGACATCATTTGCATCAGCACTGGCAGCAATTCCCGGGTATCCTGCAAACATCGTTGAGAAAAAGTAACCCAGAATGAAATAAGACGCTATCCCTATAAATATCGAAACAACCAAAAAGGTGACAATGAGTCTTCCCTTTTCATCCATAAAGTTGCATTAAACAACCTTATTTAAACTTTTTTTGGGTTTTAATA
>JAJZOT010000060.1 GCA_021847855.1 Thermoplasmata archaeon
ACACCAGTATTTATACACCATGATTTCTGATGAATTACATATGCAAAGCCCTTGAATTACGACATCAGTGGAGAACCGGAGAAAACTCAAAGCCTAAGGGAATCTAAGACTATTTTGACGCCATATAGTGAAACAGTGACCTCCACCCGCAACTATAGTCTTTGTCATAACATTGTATCCCTATTAATTAACAAAAGCTTCCACCCAGTTTTTGCAGAATGATTCGCTTCTTGAGAATTCAATGAAATTTGCCTTAACGGTATCAACCATCATTTCTTGATCTTTCATGAATGTCTGTGATGCCACTTTCTTTACGGATTTCCATATGATCTTGTATAATATTTTTAGCCAGTTCTGATTCCATGAACTGGTCAGGGATACGCGTTTTTGATCTCTCAGATTTCCTGTGATATACCGGTCTTATTTCAATGAATGATTTTATTGTCCTGAATGATCTTTCAATCTGCCACTGAACCTTGTATGCAGATACAACTTCACTTTCCGGTAAATCTGTATTGGTAACTATGAGGAATCTCCCTGCGAGCTTTGTTTATCTGATGAAGCATTCAGGGAAAAATGATCACGCATTAAGATAAAGGATTCATCTGTCTTCATGAAAAGACACAAGATTCAGATTCAAAATATTTGATTTCTATCACTTCAGGGGGAGGGAACAGTAAGCATCTACAAATAATAATATCGCATTCATGAAACGTGGGCTCTAATAATGATATCACGGTGATGCATGGAACCTGCCATATCAGCGAGATAGGGATCCGCTTCTTTTTCTGGTCGGAGATTTCTAACACAAGGAAACGAAAAGGGATGACGATCCACCCGTTCTCGAACAGTGCAAGGAACACTTTCAACCTTCTTCACCAATCAGGCGCCCTGAATGAAAGTGCGATAAAATACGAAAAGCTGAAGGCATACTTCCCATCATCCGATGATCTGCCCTTGCCTTCAGGAGAACTTTCCGGTCTAGTTCAGGAAGCAGGTAGTGGCGAGAATGCCGTTTACCTGATGAGAGATTGGGAAGTACCTGGTGTCATGCTTGGGATCGACGATGCTTTCAACGCACTTCTAAGCATGAATAAAGATTCTGCAAAGATCGGTGTTATTATGGGGAGCGACCTGAAGTTCTGGGAATCACTGGTAGCATTTGCCTTCAACCTCATGAGCGAACAGAAATTCCTACCTGCAGTGGTAGAAGAAGGACCTTCTGTAAGATCAAGGTGGATTCCTCTTCTTGAAACTAATGAGGACCAGAGTGGACTTTATGAGATCATAAAGAACATGCCCGGGGCATGCCTCGTCTTCCATCACGATGATGTCAATGCTGAAACCATGGTTAGAATGTTCCTCTCATCTGTCGTTGATGGTACTTGCAGGAAATTTGCTGCCGAGAGTCATAACATTCCCGGCGAAAAGAGTACAGCCGGGGATACAGCGAAATGGGTTGTGTCCCTCTCCTCCCGAAATTCCCTTATAACATACAACAGGAGCCTAGTAATACAGAAGATCTCTTCATGGACCAGAAGGATCCAGAGCAGGATCGAGTTTCCCATGAGGATGTGCTTTGATCTTGTTCCGCCTGCCAATGACAGTAGCACATGGATTCTCAGGTTCATGATTCAATCGAAAAGTGATCCAAGCCTCTTGATACCGTTCAGCAGAATATGGAACAGGCAGGATCTTGAGGCGCTGTCCATAATCAGGAAATTCTCTGAGTTTCCGGAAGAATTCCTGCTTCAATCACTTGGCGTGGCCCAGTCGATCTTTCCGCCTGTAAGAAAGAGCCTTCAATCGCCTAATCCCAGTGAGGTTGAGCTAACAACCGACGAGGTTTTCAAATTCCTCAAAAACTACAGCGGCATCTTGGGGGAGTCTGGCTTCGGCATTCTCTTTCCTGACTGGTGGGGCAAGGCGGAAAGGAAGCTCGGCGTGAAGATCAAGGCTGCCCCAGCATCCGGAACCGGGAAAGTTGGTCTCAATGCATTGATCAGCTATAATCTTGAAATTGTTGTTGATGGCGAGCCAATCTCGCCCGAAGATCTGGAGAAACTTTCCAGATTGAAGGCACCTCTGGTTCAGATCGGGCAGAAATGGGTAGAGGTTGATCAGGACAGGCTTAAGAAGATTCTGAAACTGATGAGCGACAACAAGCAAGACCTGCCACTGATGGAACTGCTCTCAATGGATGCGGAAAAGGGTAGCATACCCATAGTAAATATCTCTGGTGAGGGATGGGTCGGCAAGTTGCTCAACGGGAATTCAAAACTCAGGAGCATGAAAGAGCCTGAAAACTTTGTGGGCAAACTGAGGGAATACCAGAAGAGCGGTGCTTCATGGCTCACATTCATGACCGGGATTGGAATGGGCTGTTGTCTTGCGGACGATATGGGTCTCGGAAAGACCATAGAGGTTATAGCCTTCCTCCTGGAAAGAAGGAGAAAGACAAAGAAAACCGGTGTTTCCCTTATTGTATGCCCGACATCAGTGATAAGCAACTGGGCGCACGAGATCAGGAAATTCTCACCATCATTAAAGGTGGGAGTGCATCATGGTCTTTCACGAAATAAGGATGCTGAATTTATCAGCAAATTAGTGGACTACGACGTAATAATGACGTCCTATGCACTTCTCCAGCGTGATATAGAGTTTCTCTCAAAGGTTGGATGGGATGGTGTGATCGCCGACGAGGCACAGTACGTGAAGAACTATTCTTCAAAGCAGAGCAAGGCCCTCCGGGCACTGAAGGCTGGATATCGTTTGGCACTCACCGGTACACCCATAGAAAACAGGCTAGAGGATCTCAGGTCTATCTTTGATTTCATAAACCCTGGATATCTCGGTGGCGAGAAAAGATTCAGGGAACTCTTCTCCAGTCCGATTGAAAATGAGGGAAATGAGGAAGCTGCCGGCACACTGAACAGACTCGTGAGTCCGTTCATCCTGCGACGTGTAAAGTCTGACAGGAAAATAATATCAGATCTTCCCGAAAAGGATGAGGTGAAATGCTATGTTCCTGTGACGGAGGAGCAGGCATCGCTCTACGATGCGACCGTGAGTTCAATGATGGATGCGATTGCTGAGAAGGAAGGGATTGAAAGAAAGGGAATAATACTCTCAACCATAACCAAGTTAAAAAGACTCTTAGATCACCCGTCAATGGTTTCAGGTGACTCAGATCGGCGGATAGACCGGTCACAGAAACTCATACGACTCATGGAAATGCTCCAGGAAATACATGGGACCGGTGAAAAGACACTCATCTTCACGCAGTATGTAGAAGCTGGGAAGATAATAAAGGAAGCCATAATCAAGAGGTTCCAGGAGGAAGCCCTCTTCATGAGCGGAAGCACTTCCCGAATTATGAGAGAGCAGATGGTCGAGAGATTCCAGAATCCAGAAGGTCCAAGAATTTTCGTTATATCCTTGAAGGCTGGTGGATTTGGCATCAACCTTACCGCTGCAAGCAACGTGATCCACTTTGACAGGTGGTGGAACCCATCTGTTGAGGATCAGGCAACAGACAGGGCTTACAGGATAGGACAGTCCAAGCGCGTGCATGTTTACAAGTTTGTATCAACCGGAACGATTGAGGAAAAAATAGCTGAAATAATAGAGGGAAAGAGCTCACTCAGGAAGAAGATAGTTGGGACTTCGGACGAAGCATGGATGACGGAGCTTACGGGCAATGAACTGAAGAATGTTTTTACTTTGAGAAGAGAGATCGTGACAGATGGAGGTGATCGTTAGATGGCACAGCGCAGGTACAGTCACTCATACTATCCTTCTTACCCACGCAGCACACCAAGAAAGGCAGAGGGAGGAATGAAGATAAAGTCCAGTAGGGGCGAGATTGGCGGAAAGTGGTGGTCAAAGAGATTTCTTTCCATCCTGGGTTCATATGGTTGGGACAGTAGACTTGAGCGGGGGAAGCGATACGCAAGATCAGGGCAGGTACTGAGAATCAATATGGGAAAGGGAACAGTGCAGGCAGAGGTTCAGGGATCAAGAAGTTCTCCCTATAAGATAGAGATAGCTTTTCCCCTGGCGGGAGAGGAGTCATGGAATAAGATTTTTTCATACCTGATGGAAAAGCCGGAGATTATTTCGCACATGCTCACAGGTGAATTGCTACCTGAAGTTGAGGAAGCCTTCCGGAGGGCCAAGTCACCAATGATCCCAGAAAAATCCAGTGAGATTACAATGGATTGCAATTGTCCGGATTACGCAAACCCCTGTAAGCACATTGCAGCGGTCTTTTATGTGCTGGCGGATAACTTGGATGAGGATCCATTCCTGTTTTTCCAGCTCAAGGGCAAGAAGAAGGACGAGGTGATGAGGTCAATATCAGAAAAGAGTGAGATGCAGGCTTCACCGGTCCATATGAAAAACACGAAGGATGTTGGCGAGATTTCCTCGGAATCTTTATCCAGGTTCTGGAATTCGTATTCTGTAAGAGTAAAACCGGTGGTGAGCGGTAATATAACATCCATATCTCCACTGAAGAAATATCCGTTGCCGGAGGATTTCAACGATCCGCTTGTTATATCTATCCTTACAGGATATTATGATGAGATTAAAAAAGGAATACAGAAACTCAATGTCAATGATAAGTGAGTTTGGATTAGTGACACCTCCCCAGCTGACACAAGGGAATTCCTATTTCAATGATACATGGCTAATGACTTCACGAATCTGATATTTTCCATTAGAGATATCCCCCCCGGCGTAAATTTGGTTTCTTTCAATGATTAATTCTTCATGGATCAATGAATTACTACTTCACATAATATCAGGCTTTGTTTTTTGTGGAAGGTCCATCATAACAAAGGACTGGAGAGGAAAACCTCTTGTTTCGTTTGAGGTGATTGTGAACCTCATAGCCAATACAACAACGGAGAAAGGCTTAACCGTTAAATGCAAAATGGATGATGGAACCTATGAAAAGGGGATAGTGGTGACTGATGAGGAGCTTTCTAAAATCAACATAAAAAGAGACAAATTTCATGGGGAACGGAATTACACGATCAGTCCAGGTCATATTAATTAAGTTATATAATTACAGTGCCTAACATAGGAAACCAGAAATTTCATTCGCAGGAAATCGTATTATATTACATACCTCATTCCATACCAATGAGATGGTCAGAATTAGATGATGTGATTGCATCCCGTTGCATAATTTCTATCTCAGGAGATTCTCCCCTACTTGAGTATTCTGGCAAGCACGAAATATATGCCCCAATAATTGTACGTAAGATTGGAGACTCAATGATCCTTATCCTATCAATGAAGAAAAATGAAAATGTGGATAAGTTCACGGCACTTTTCCCACGTATATTCCACGCTGAGGATAAGGGCAATTCATGGCTCATCAAGTCTCCTCTAAAATTGTTCCCTGAGGTTGCTATCATTGATGACCTTATCAAAATCCCTTCTGTGATTATGCAGCATCTGTACCTGAAAAATGGAAAACTATTCATTGATATAAGATTTCATGAATCAAGATCCAAAGAGATTTCCAATTTTATTGTAGAACACCTGACTGATGACGGGAAAATTGTTTTGGAATCTTTGCTCCCACGATCTAGCGCCATATCCTTCCTCACTGAGATGAATTCAATGGTTCCGATCACCTTTATCAGTTATTCTGTACCTTTGTTCAATGCAGACCCCATTGAAATGATGCTATCGGAAGGTGACAGCATAGCAGAGATTGAAAAGAAACCCGGATCCAATTATTGGGCACTGGTATTTTCAAAATCTCCCATAAATAAGCAGGACGATTTTATAACCATATCTAAGGAAAATAATTTATACGAAACTTGGGGGAATAATCCCATCTTACAAGAAATAAGGAACATATCCAACGATAACTCCATATTCCGATTGGCCCACTTCCTGGAAGTCAACGAAGGCAGACTCATAGTTTCTACTTTTATCCCCACATATCAAGCTATGGAATTTATTCGGTTAATTTCCAATATTGGTTTTAATGGAGAAAAACATCTTGTGAAGTTACATAGTTTCCGATCCTATGATCAGGACCTCATTAACGCATCTCTTCGAGACAAGCACCCACAAAGAGAAAGGAAGGATAACACTAAAATGATTCTTCGAAACTGCGCAGTGTTGGAACTTCATGGGGTTCATCCAAAATTTCTGAAAATAGGTGATATGAGAATAGGAGAACAGGATCATTTCCACGTCATCGGAAGGGAGCGGGGGCAATGGTTCTTCTATCGGAGGATCATGCAGCAACTGACCGATGGGGAAAAGAAGCGGCTTCTGGAGCGCAGTAGTTCTCTTAAAATGACGTTTGATCCATACTCTCCCTCGAATATAATTAGAATGTCCATCCCCGATGTCCAGGGGCAGTTTTATGATGATATCAACGACCTGCCAGGATGCAGGGTCTCACCCATTACGCTTCAGAATGCTGGAAACGTTTATGTTAGCATTGAATTTCATGAGAGTCAATCCCAAAAGGTCAGCGACCTGATTCTGGATTTTATAATGAAAGATGCGCCTTATGATAGGAACATAGTTCACTATGGCTTGAATCCGGGTGATCTTCCGTATTTATTGAATTTGTATGTGTCTCTTGGAAATGCCCCCAGCAATCTGGCTCTGGTTAAAACCAGGTGGATTCTCGATAAAGAAACAATCGCCTCCGAGAATCAGGGTATTTTTCAGAACACTGGAATTTTTATTCCCAAGCAATTTGTAGACGATGAATCCGACAAGTTAATCTGGCGAATGGATCAGCCAGGAATCAAGGGGGATGCGCTCCATAGGGTTATTGATGATTTAGAACATTTAGTCGAGATGAGTGTAAAATCAAGATTCTTTTCTGATTTCTATGCAAATATAATCAGGGGTTATTGTGGAGCTATCTTCTTTGGTCTTAAATGCGAAGAAAACACACTCACCGACTATTTTATCGTTGAAAGGCATGCACTGGAACGCTTTCTGGAGGGATTGCACAGACATTGGAATCTGCCCGCAAGAAAGCATCATTACAACTATCTGGTGGAGGTTACTGATCTGTCCCATTATGATAATCTATCTGAGTTTCCATTCTGATTTATGCTTTCTGCGCTGATCCTTTATATGGAAAAATGAAAAACCGATTCAAGGTAATGATATCTGATTTACCTTTTAAACTGTATCAGTCTTGGGATTGGATTGGGTTCCTGATTTTTATGCCGGGGAACCGTGAAAAATCCTTTTCGTTTTCTGTCGCTATCTGGTTTATTCCGTTCTCTTTCATTGTTTCTATTATAAGCGCATCTAAAAAAGGTGCTCTAAACGCCTTGGAATTTTCTAAGGCAGCTTTCACGGTTTTGTCGTTATAACTAATTTTTCGCCAGTTTGGTGAAGTTATGAAAGAGTCAACTATCACTTTTGCATTATGGGATTTTACCCCGAGTTTGCGCGTGAGGGCGTTATACAATTCCACAAGGATCTGATTGGAAATGATGCCTGAAGTCTCACCTATGAAAACTTTTGTTAATAAGGACTTGCACACTTTTCTCTTCTCCGGCTCGGAAAGATCATATGCATAATAAAGCACATTCGTATCGTAGAAAATCTCATCTTTCATACAAGTCTTCCCGATTGAATTTCCATTTCTTCATCTCAATTCCACTTTCGAGGAGCATCAAATTTTCCCTTAGGGCATCGTTGCTGTCACTCTTTAGCCATTCTTCAAGGGCTTCATTCATTGCCTTTGCAAGGGAACCTTTCTTCTTTCCATATTTCAACCTCGCTTTTTCTTTGAATTCTTTTTCGATGACTTCATCAAGATTTATTGTAATAGTCTTCCCCATAACATAGTAATAACTTTACATATTTTAAACATTTACATAAAACATATTTACACTTACATCAGTCAGTTCAATATACCAGAGTTTTCTTCTTTGAAAATATTCGAGTGTGGGACACTATTCTTGATCCTTCTCCCCCTCTGACTTCGTAATTATGACGTAAACTCGCTTCCCCAGATATCTCCTTGGTACATCTGCCTTAGCAGATGTCCCCTGTTTTGTCACAGTCCTTTCCAGTATTCCCTCTATCTCATCATCTGATATGCTCAGCTTGTTGTCAAGGACAAAGACCTTCCTGCTCACACATGGTTAATGCA
>JAJZOT010000061.1 GCA_021847855.1 Thermoplasmata archaeon
GTCTGTAGATATGTACTGCGGCTTGTACGAAATCTTCAATGTTCTGGAAAGAGTTCCTGAATCTGGCGAAACAACCCCGGCCAGTATCTTTGCAAATGTGGATTTACCCAGCGCGTTCCTTCCCAGAACTCCAATAACTTCGCCGCTTCTAATGAGTCCCTGATTTAACTTTAGATTGAAATCTCCGAGTGAGATAGCCATTTCAGACCATGAGGCAACCTCTATTCCCGTGGAGGTTCTCCTGTCAGATTTCTGCTGGAAATCTATTGAGTAGGATCTAATTCTCACATTTTCCTCCCTCAAGTATCCTTCCAGGAAGGAATTGATTGCTTTATTGCTGGTTCTCTGTTCACTTATGATTCCATAAGTTCCGGTTTGGCCATAGACGATATGAACGCTGTCAGCCATCCAGTCCATGAGTGCCAGATCATGCTCAACAACCATGACAGTCTTTCTTTTTGCAAGATTCTGTATTATCTTCGAAATTCTTATTCTTTCAGAGACATCCAGATAAGACGACATCTCGTCAAAGAGATATACATCAGCATCTCTGAGAAGGGTGGCCGCAACGGCAAACCTTTGCAGTTCTCCTCCGGAACAGCTTTTAACTTCCTTACTGAGAGAGTTCTCCAGCCCCATTTCGGCTGATATTTCGTCAAGCATTCCCTGTGGATCACGCTTCTTTAGTGCTTCACCAATAGTCCCTTCAACAACCCTAGGTATCATGTCAATGTTCTGATCCTTCAGTACAGTTTTCTTCGTTCCGTCATATAGCCCTCTGAAGTAATCTCCCATTATGGAATTCGCAAAGCGTTTCACAACAGCTTCCTTTTCGGCAGGGTTGTCGTAATTCCCAAAATTCGGAGTAAGCAGCCCGGCCATGATCTTCATGGTGGTAGTCTTTCCCATGCCGTTCTGTCCAAGCACGGCAGTAACCTTCCCCTGGTTCAGGACTGGGAGGGAATAGAGTCTGAATGAGTTCAGGGAGTATTGGTGCGTTAAATCATGATCAAGTTCGTCAGGGACTGTAACAATCTTTATGGCACCAAACGGGCATCTGTGGACACATATTCCGCAACCGATGCAAAGCGGTTCGTTTATTACAGGTCGTGAAGCCTCGTCAGGAAACTCAATGGTGGGAGTACCGCTTCTTACTGGTGGGCAAAAATACTGGCACTCATGGTTACATTTCTTTGGATGGCATTTTTCACGGTCGAGAATCGCAATATGCAAGGCAACACCTAATTCATCTTCCAGTATTCGTCCGGAATATCCTCATAAATCTGGAAAGCCTCGTTCTTCTCAACTCGCGTCTCTACTGTTTTAATCTTTGACAGGTCTATTATTCTACTTACGTTGAGAATCCAGTAATGAATCCTCCATTCTCTGCCATCATAAAGGGTTGTTTCCTCACGCTCTGTCTGAAGAACTCCAATATCCTCCATTGTGTAGAATGCATCCCTGTCTTCAGGCTCAAGCATGTTGTCTATAACCCGATCGTTGTAGCCAAAGAAGTTTATAAGGTGCTCTGCAGCTTCGAATGCTTCTTCCTGACTCATGCTTCGATTCTGAAGACTCAGCCCCTTACTTATGGCCATAGAGAGCTCCCCGATATTAGTGTAATTCCTGCGAACACCGGCATCCCTTTCGGGGCGCATTTCGTTTTCGTTCATTCTTTCATCGAATCCTTTGACTTGAACAGAGAAGGATAAGGCAAAATTTCCTAATAAGTTTAACTGGAGTGCAAAAATTTACCAAAACGCCAACAAATTATATTGTTTTTGAGAGAAATGACGGTGAACTTATTTCTTAATCCGTTCATAAGATCATACTTATATTGATAAGGAATAAAATATAGGCAAGTTTTTTTATTTCTCTTCAATATTTTCAATCAAGAAAAAATGAAAAATATTGCCTTTCCGGCGAGAATAAGATTTGCGGACAGCACGATAGATAGTGACAAAGATTCCACATTTGAACTATTTACAGTCAAAACTTTGCAATCGGGTTTTCTGAAAACACTGGGACACTTGACACTTCATGGAGTCGAATTCAATCATTATCTTGTCAAACATGAAGAAATAATCGCTGGAGACATACTGGAAGAGGCTGAAATTGGTGCCATGCAGGCACAAGCACTGAAAAATCCCGTGTCGTTCGGGGAAAAACCGGGATTCAGGATGCCAAAAATAATGGCCATAGTGAACGCCACACCCGATTCATTCTACCAGGGTTCGAGATTCAATGAGAACCTGAAATTCATTGACAAAATAATAGATTCCTCTCCCGACATTATCGATGTGGGTGGTGAGAGCACAAGGCCTGGAAGCATTGAAATAGGATGGAAGGAAGAAGCAGGTAGGCTGGAACCACTGGTTGAATATCTAGGGAACAGTACTCATATCCCTATTTCGCTAGATACGCGCAATCCGGAAACGGCCGAGAAGTTCGTTGACAATATCGATTACGTAAATGATGTAACCGGGTTCCGTGACGACAGGATGCTGTCGGTTGTCAGCCAGAATGATCTGAACTGTATCACAATGCATATGAAGGGAACCCCCCAGAACATGCAACAGAACATAGACTACACAGATCTCATTGCAGAGGTCATATCACACCTGTATGGCAGTATTCAGAGGCTGGAAGCAGCCGGAGTGAAACAGGACAGGATAATTGTTGATCCCGGGATAGGGTTTTCAAAAGGAATGAAAGAGAACCTTGAAATTCTAAGGGATATCCGTAGTTTCAAGTTCGGCTACAGTCTTCTCGTTGGAACATCCAGAAAAAGTTTTTTAGGTAATATAACCGGGAAGGAAGCAGATTCGAGACTACCGGCTACAATTGCGACATCCCTCTATCTTGCACAGATGGGTGTGGATATATTGCGTGTTCACGATCCCGTTGAGAACTCAGACGCACTGAAAGTACTGGATAGAATCATCAACTTCAAAGACTGAATCAGTCATGATCTGGCAGGCACTCTTTGCATATGCCCCTAAGAATAAGGGTCGCCTCTTGAACACTGTTACCTGATCCCTCAATATTACCGAGGATTCCTTTCTCGTCTATGTCAATGTCGTATATTTTTCCACAATTGCTGCAAACAAAGTTTCCGTGAAAGTCCGTGTTTGTCTCAAACCATGTAGATCCGCCGGTTTCAAACGTTTTCACCGTCCCGGAAGACTGCAGGGCCTTCAGTATGTTATACACTGTTGCAAGGGTAATTGTAGGCTCTTCTGATTTTATGGAATTAAATATCTCCTCAGCGGTGAAATGGCCGGGACTGTGCGACCTGACATAGTCTATGACTGTAAGCCTCTGCGGGGTAATCTTGAAATTGGACTTTTTCAGTGAATCGATGTAGTAATCTCTCTCCATCGCAGGTCTATTTATAATTGGTAATTAAAATTTGTTTATAGTTACTATAAACTTAAAAATACAAAAGAATTTTTAACGAACTCAAATACGTAATCCGTGAAGGTTATAGGCATTTCCGCACCTGTTACGGGTTCTGGAAAGACAAGCGTCACGCTTGCAGTACTCAGCCACCTGAAAAATGCAATTGCCTTCAAGATCGGCCCGGATTATATCGACGGTGGCCTTTCATCAGTGATTTCAGGCACCAGGACCATGAATATTGACAGATGGATACAGGGACGGAATTATATGAATCAATTTGCAGAGGCTTCCCGTAAATTTGATTATGGTATTGTGGAGGGTGTTATGGGACTCCACGATTCCGGGTCGCAGAATAATCTCAGCACCCATTATTATTTCAGGAAATTTGGGATTCCATATATTCTCGTCGTGGATGTTAGGAAAATGGCCGAATCCGCATATTACATGGCCAGAGGGTCTCTTGGAAGCGGAGCGATAGGCGTCATCATAAATAACTACGTATCAGAAAAGCACTTTGAGATGGTTGCCAGGGAATTCAGGAAAAGAGGGGTGAAGATTATCGGGGCCATCCCTTACATGGAAGAACTGAAGATCCCGGAGAGGCACCTTGGACTGCACACATCCCTGGAAGTTGGTAACCTGCATGAAATAGCGCAGAAAATATCTAAATACATTGATTTTTCGTTTCTGGAAAATCTGGCTGATGTCAGGTATCCATTACCGAAGAAACATAAAGTCGGTGTAACGAACAAAGAGATCTGGATTGCGTACGACAGAGCATTCAATTTTTACTATGCCGACTCGCTTTCGCTGCTGGAAAGCATTGGACGTGTCAGGTATTTTTCCCCCCTCGAGGACGAAGTCCCGGAAAACCCTGACTTCATCTACCTTGGCGGCGGCTATCCTGAACTTTACGCTGATCAGCTTTCGCGAAGCTACAGGCTCATGTCATTTCTCAGAAATTACAGTGAATCCGGAAAGCCCATGCTCGCTGAATGTGGCGGTCTGATGTATCTGGAAGGCACGATCGAATCTGATCGCGGAGAGCTCAAAATGACGGGAGTATTTAATGGAACAGTCAAGAAAAACAGGAAACTGACACTTGCTTATACCAAACTCCTTGCAAAAGAAGACACACTTCTGTTCCGGAAGGGTGAAATCGCCTACGGACACGAATTCCACTACAGCGATGTGGAAGATAGCGATCCGAAGATACTGAAGAACCTGATTGGCAGAGGAATAGACGGAAATGACGGACTTCAGTCCAGGAATACTGTTGGTTCATATTCCCATTTCTCTCTTGAGAGATATAAAAAGCGCCTTGTACGTTCCATACTCAGCAGTTAAGGGTCAATCTTATTGTCAAATGAGATAATAACCGCAACTCTGGACTTCGCATCGGCGATAATGTCCGTGATCGGCATCCGGAGCCTGTATATGTGCTTGGTTCTGCCCTTGCCCATAAGATACTTCACTTCCATTCGTTGAATGTATCCTTCTCTTAAAAGAAATTTAAGTCCCTCGGAAGCACGGGAATTGCTTATTCCAAGCAAACTTGTTATCTCCGCAAGATCAACATCCATCTTTTGTTCCAACAGTGCCAGAATCTTCGCCCTGTTCCTGCTGAATCCAACTTTCCTAAGCATATCGTAGACACTGTTTGCCCTTTCTGGATTCACAGATAATAATATGGACATCGACATATTTAAAAGTATTGCTACTCCAGCCGGAGTTCTGCCGAGATTATATTATTAGTTGAATTTTTTTTCTTTATCGTTGATTTCATGGTGAATTTATACCTGAGTTAAATAACGTAGTGAATGACGTTTGAACGACTCAGGGGATTCAGGGATCTATACCCGGAAGATGCTGAACCAAAATCATGGGCTTTTTCCATTGCGCAGGAAATTGCGAGGTCATTCGGTTTCCG
Source organism: Thermoplasmata archaeon (assembly GCA_021847855.1). The sequence goes on from JAJZOT010000061.1 coordinate 5,333, forward strand.
GATGATCGACATTCCAAGTCTGGAGTCACTGGATCTGTATCGGCTCAAATCAGGTGATGAACTTGTGGGTCAAACCTTCTCCTTCACTGACAAAGGAGGAAGGGAAGTGACCATGGTGCCCGAAGCCACACCATCAGTGGTGAGGATGCTGACATCAAGAAAGGATATTCCGAGACCGGTAAGGTGGTTCAGCATCCCGAAGATCTGGAGATACGAGGAACCACAGTCCGGAAGACTCAGGGAACACATGCAGTTCAACGCGGACATTTTCGGTGTAGATACTCCTGAGGCTGACGCAGAGCTTATAGGCCTGGCAGCAACAATACTTGACGGCCTCAATCTGCAGGGAAATTACGATATCCGGATTAATGACAGGAAACTTATGGAAAACTTGCTGCACAAAATGAACATAAATAACATTTCGGAAATTTTCTCCATAATAGACCGATTCAGAAAAACCAGCCATGAGGATTTCAGTTCGATGCTCAAGCAAAGTGGAGTCCCGGATAAGACAGTTTCAGACATCGTATCGATTCTGGAACATCAGATTAATCGCGGTGATCTGAAAAATTACCTTTCCTCGTACATCGACATTGACCAGAACCTGGGGCAGACAATTGACCGGATGGAAACCACACTAAGCATAATTTCACAATACACAAACTCCAGAATTTATGTGGACTTTTCAACTGTTAGAGGTTTGTCGTATTATACTGGCATAGTCTTCGAGGTCTTTGATTCAAAGGGTGAACTTCGGTCCATTCTCGGAGGAGGCAGATACGACAACCTGGCAAAATTGATCTCAGGTCAGGATATCCCTGCAGTGGGCTTCGGCATGGGAGACGTGGTTCTCGAGCTGCTTCTAAAGAGGGCAGGCCTATGGAAATCCTCCAGTGATAAACCCAGATACTATGTCTGCACTGCTTCGGATGATCTGAGGAAAGAAGCACTGGAAATAGTGATTGAACTCAGGAAAAATGGCTTCATAGCAACGATGGATGTCGCGCAGAGGAATCTGTCCGCACAGTTAAAGAGTGCAACAATTAACTCCTCTGACTACGCGATTATAGTGGGGAAGAAAGAACTCGAAACTGATCAGGTCACCATCAGGAACATGTCAGATGGAACACAGCAACAGATCAACAAAATGAAAATCGTAAACGAGATCAAAAAAATGAAACGGCATGCAGACTAATTGCTTCCTGTTTCTCTGAAAAAATTTATAAAGGATTTCAAGCTTAAAGCTAAAGGTGAAGTATTGTCAATAGCATTTGTCCTCGTGAGCACAGTTCCCGGCAAAGAGCACGAAGTTTTCAATAAAATCTCTAAGATTAACTACGTAGTTGAACTCCACCCGCTCTTTGGTGAGTATGATCTCATAGTAAAGATAGATGCGAAAGATTATACTGAACTCGGCAAGATTGTAATAAACCAGATTAGGACAATCGACGGCGTAATTGACACGAAAACCCTTACAGGAATTAAATTTTGAGGCGTATTGATCTATGATAGCAGCGTATTATCCTTGGGATTGGACAGTATTTTTATTTGTGGTGTTGGCACTTTTGGCATTATCTCTATTTGTTCTGGGGATACTCACCGCCTACTTCGGCAGTGGCAAGAGCAGGACAGTAGGAGTAATTCTCCTTGTACTGGGACTGGCGGTCGGAATCGCGGTTGTTTATGTGACACATTTTACGATGCCAAGTGTGCATTTACTGTACAACGTGATTCTCGGGACTTTGTTCTACGTTCTTGCGGCAGTCATCGGCGCCGTTATCGGCTTGCTGATATTCCTAGGCGCAATAATGAAAACCTGAGTTTGCCTTAAAAGTTTCAAATTACCAACCTTTTTTCTATTGTACAAATTCTCTTTTAAATATTATTACGTAATTGTGTAGCATTCTCCCGACTAAAATAATCACATTGATGGTGCATCCGGGGAGAATGGTGGTGCTTAGGCATGCTAAATTTCGGGGTGATTCCATGGAGTTACAGTTCAAATCCTGACAGATTCCAGCAATCTTTAAATTATACCGATAAAGAATGGGACTCCATACTATCCGGCATCAAGGTACGGTCTCACCTCGTATTAACCACATGCAACAGATCGGAACTCTATTTCACATATCAGGACGATTCTGAGACCGAAGCGGCCATTTTTAGAAATTTTCCGGAAGCGCTTTTGTCCGGCGATGCGATCGAGCACCTTTTCAGGGTATCATCAGGCCTTGAATCGATGTCAGTAGGTGAGAACGAGATTCTTGCACAACTTAAGGATGCATACACAAAAGCCCGCGAAAAAGCGCATACAGATAAAATGCTTTCACTCATAATGAGGAAAACCATAAGCGTCGGGAAAGAGGTAAGAGAAAAAACCAATATTTCCAGAGGAAAAACATCTATACCTGTTATCGCCGTGGATCTGGCAAGAAGCCATGCTGTCATCGAAGGTTCTGCAATAGCCGTAGTTGGAACTGGCCGCATGGCTGAAACCTTCCTAAGGTACATTATCAAAATGAAACCTTCCTACATAACAATCATAGGGAGAAATTCAGAAAGGGGAGAGTATCTTGCTGAACAGTACGGGTGCAAATATTCAGGCATGAATGCACTCCAACAGACCTTGAATGATGTAAGAATAGCCTTTGTAGCAACATCTTCCAGAAATCACATAATCACCCAAGCAACGCTTCCAGATTTTGCCGGGCATCTCCTTATCGTAGACATATCGAATCCCGAAAATGTTGATCCTGGAATCACCAGAATTGACGGAATAGATGTTTTTCCTCT
>JAJZOT010000062.1:0-5524 GCA_021847855.1 Thermoplasmata archaeon
ACCAGAAGGTTATGCTATAGTGATAAGGGGAGGTGGATGGCTTAGAGAAGACTTCCAAGCAGAAAAGAAATATAATGTATCATTCACTCGAGTCAGAAGGTTAGAAAACTGCTTTTTAGTGGGGTTAGTAGTTAATGAACTTAAAGAGGATGTTTCAAACTATACAAGGCGCATTAAGTAAATGCACCATATATAGTGAAATTAATCTGAAAGGTGGGGTTAAGCTTCTATGCAAAATTTTATGGCTTACCGAAGATTAATCTATCAATCAATGATGAGTGGTTGTTTTGTCGTTCAATAAAGAGTTTATTAACAATCTAAAGGGAAAAATCGAGAGTCATAGAGATTTGTATGAAAAGAATGAAGCAGCCGTTAGGCAGCATATCATTGATCCTATACTGAGGGAACTAGGATGGGATATAGCGGATCCAGACCAAGTAATCCCTGAAGACAACACGGGAGAAGGAGGGTTTCCAGACTATGCACTACTGAAAGACGGAAAGAAGATCATTTTGATAGAGGCGAAAAAGATGTCCGAGGAACCTATGTCACATATAAAACAGTTGGCACGGTACTCCAGTGATATTGGCTCCAGATATGGTTTCATCACCAACGGAGCAGAATTCGTACTGTTCAAGTCGTACGAAGAGTTCAAGCCATATATTGAGAGAGTTATATGGAAAGCCAACGTCGAAGTTGATCCCCCAGAAAGAGTAGTTAGGATTCTCACCAGCGTTTCTCCCAATAATGTTTTGTTAATAGAAGAACTGGCAAAGAAAAGCGATAACCTAAACATGCTCTGGGATGAGCTAATAGAGGACCCAGATACTTTCTCAAAAGTGCTTTCGGATCACTTCAAGAAACAGTTAAGTTCTAAGTTTCCAAATTTGCGATACGAGTTTGATGAAGTTCAAGAATTTTTGAAGGAAAGAGCAAGCGCACTTCTATCCCAGGAATCTAATGTGCAGTACCCTGAAAACCTTGAGCCTGGCAACGAGGCGTATGGAGCAAAGTACTATACCAAAATGCGTCTCGAGGGTAAAGAATACAAGATACTCGCTCAGAACCAGATACTCATAAACGTTGCCGAGTGGCTGGTAGATAAAGGAAAACTAAACCGGAATACAGTTCCAATAGAAGCTGGGTATAAGAGGTATCTCGTAAACAAGGAAAATAAGAACAAAGATGGTAGATCTCTTCCGGGAGGCAAGGCGATCAAAGGTGGCCTATGGCTGATGCTCAACCTAAGTGCTAGCAATATCGTTTTGAAGTCATACGAACTCTTGGAGAAATTTGGATACCACAAGGATACATTGCAGTTAGAATGAGAGAATTTCCTCTTTATTTTAATTCTTTGATTTACCTTTATCTGATAATCTGCCGAAGGTGATAGGAAGTAAATTTAACTATTTATTCTTGGAGATCAAATTCTGTCTTAGTAATCGAATGACTCAAGTATTAGTCGCTCACGTTAAAGTATTTAATATCAATTTCTGCTGCTTTACTCACCATTTGTTGTAATTCTAATCATTTTAATTGATTACGTAGTACAGAGATCACAATTTATGAGGAATTTCTTTGTATATGCAAATATCCAGCTTATAGAATCAAATTTTATCTATTCTAACTTCTTGCATGTCATTAAAGAAGCGTGAAGGTTTTGTTCTATAACCATTTTGATTTGTTTCAGAAAAGGCCATTACTACCTATTGAGAAGAGTGCATCTTGTGAAGCGATAAAGCAAACTCCTTAGGCATGTAAACGTATGATAGCCTTTTCTGGCCTCGATTGTAGGATAAGGGATATCTGGCCATGTCACCATTGACAATCAGTTTATCCCTGTCTAATTCACTGAGCATCTTTACAGCTTCAGTTATCCTTATTTCGGAATACGTCAGGAGAAGGAAGATCGCTTTGTGTCTTCCATTTCTTGTCTTATGGAATGCGCTCTTAATCTGCTCATCAGTTGGGACAAAATTATCAGAGTTACTCCTGTGGGACTTCAGAATTTTTCTAAAATGCACTACATCTTCGTCTGTTGTTATGTTGTATTCGGTCAAGAAATTCAAGTAGACTCTAATCAATACTGAGAGGTATTTGGTCCTAGACATGTTCAGTACGATGACAAATTGATGAGAACTTTAGAATTTGGAAGATTAATTCCGAGTGGCAGAGAAGTCGCATTTAAAATTTTGTTATTCTTGGCTGGAACGACCATTCCAGGGGCAAGTGAGATTGTTAATTTTGTAGAGCAAGTCTACAACAAGAAAATAGGCAGATTTGTAAAAATGATACTAAAAATAGCAAATTCTTAGGAAGCAATAGGAAACCGTACAAAAGTATTGAATCATACTATTAATGTCTCAAACGTTGAAACAAGTTCCTCAGGTTTGTTTACCATTGGATAATGATCGGTTCTGATGACTTTGTATTTTCCATCGAGTGATTCAAGGAATTTTATGTCGTCCTCATTGAATTCCTCTCCTTCCTTAATGCAGAATATGTAGGCCTTTCTTGCTTTGTCTACTTTCTCGCTGATCACAATAGAATCAAAGGCAAGTTTTGCTGGCCACGGGGTTATTTTTGACATGAACCATTTCCTATCGCTACCCTTTAAGTCAAAACAAAAAATATTTGAGGCCTCCTCGTCAAGAGGTATTTTCCAGCCTTCTCCCTTCTCATTTGCCAGTTTCTTCATTGATTCGAGTTCACTGGGCGGCATGGATTCTCGACCGCCCTGCGGTGTCCTGACCTTTTTAGGCACGAAAGCATCAAGATAGAGTAACATTCTGATACGATCAGGAATTTTATCATACACTGCAGAAACAACTTTACCAGCAAAACTGTGCCCAACCAGTATTACGTCCTTCAAGTCCTCGTATTCAAAGATGTTGATTACGTCTTTAACTGCAGTTTCCATTCCATACTCCTTCCTTGCTAGATGGGCCCTCTCACCCATGCCAGTCAATGTGACAGGGTAAACAACATGACCATTTTTACGCATATCCGGTATTATTTTCTTCCAAACCCATGACCCTAGCCATGCGCCAGGAACAAGAACAAATGTTGCCATAAATGAAGTTAGGCAGCGTGGAATATAAAGATTATATGTCATGAAAAAGTTCTTTTGCCCACGCTTTTATGGCGAAACTGCTGGTAGACCGTTTTCTCAATTGGATTGCTGGATTGGTTCCTTTCATTCAATAAAGCTGGAACATTAGACTTTTACTAAAAACCCAGGTCAATTTTAGAAACCTCTCCTAATTTAGCATACATTCCGGTATGATTCATTCAGATTATAATGAACTAATTGCATTCTTTCAGCATCCGTTAAGTGTTTGGACAGATCTGCAGCAAGTATACCCGTAGTGGACTAGGATTCCCTGAGGCTTAATGTATCATCTCTTTTCAGGAATACCAAAAAAGGCGGTTACACGCATGGGTGCTTTAGCTAGTGTCCGTTGACAAACAGGCCCTTGATACCAGTCATAGTCTGGAATACCTCTTTGCGCATGAACTCGGATGGTGGATCGTTGTTATGTGTGATCATTTCCCTTATTTTGGTGCCGCTGAATCTTAGCCTGACACTTTCCGGATGCGGACAGGTCCTGTCAGTAGCCAGTTCATTGCATGATTTGCAGAAAAACGTCTCTGAAAAATGAAGTATTTCTATACCCAAATCCGGAAAACTATCGATATTTTTCTGAGCATCATAGGGGCCGTAGTATGATCCAACACCGGCATGATCTCTTCCTATTATGAAATGTGTGCAACCGAAATTCTTGCGCATTATTGCGTGTATAACGGCTTCTCTTGGACCAGCATACATCATTTCGTAGTTAATCGGAGAGAGGAGAACACTACCATTGGGAAAGTAATTGTCTATCAGTGTTCTGTACCCTTTGATTATGGCTTCGTCGCTGTAATCTCCGTTTTTTTTCTTTCCAATCACAGGGTTGATGAAGAGGCCATCCGTGCTCTGCAAAGCCATTTTCTGAATGTATTCGTGTCCGCGATGCGGGATATTCCTTGTTTGAAATGCGGAAATAGTTTTCCAGCTTTTCTGCTTGAAGATTTTTCTGGTTGCATTCGGAGTCATTACAAGTTCGCTGAAAGGTAATTCAGGTGATATTGACCATAGAAGCTTGCCCGAGATAATTTTTCTGGGTTTGACTGCGATTTTTGCTACTCCGGGATGTTCCAGAGAATCTGTTCCAAACACCGCTCTACCGTACATTCTCCAATCTATTCTGAATATTTCTTCAGCCTTGACACAGCCCACGGATTTTCCTTGGAAATTAAGGATTACATTATCACCCTCCCTTATGATTTCATTAGTTTTGTCCTCAACATGCAATAAGTATGGGATACTCCATGGAATGCCGTTTTCAAGTCTCTGGCTTTCAAGAATTGATAGATAATCGTTCTGCCCTACAAATCCATGTAGAGGGCTGAATATTCCATCTTTTATATTGGAAATTGTGGATGCAGCTTCTGAATCGACCTCAATTCTGAAAAGCCCTTTTACGTCAAGTTCTGATCCTTCCGGGTCTTTTATTGATACGAGGTTTCCACCATGTGGTTCAGAAAACATTGTCATTTCCTCCGTTGTTTGAACCTTTTTCCCGTTTTCCAGAAATGCGTATAAAGTCCGGAGTGGAAAGAAGCTTTTCAGAGCCTTCGGTGTGCAGTCCGCATTCCTTCTGGCCATCTTCCCACCACCAGCGTCCGGATCGCTGGTCATCTCCCTGCCGCACCGCCCTTGTGCAAGGCTCACAGCCAATGCTCGGATATCCCAGGTCATGCAGTTTATTGTACGGGACATTATTCTGTTTTATATAGTCCCAGACCTGATCAGATTTCCACTCTATTATTGGATTAACTTTGACTATGTCCTTTTCCTTGTCGTATTCCACCAATTTCGATCCTGATCGAAATATAGTCTGTTCCCTTCTGATGCCGGTTATCCATATCTCGTGGTTTTTTAGGATTCTCCGCAACGGTTCAACTTTCCTCACATTGCAGCAGAGTGCCCTGTTTTCCCTGGATTTGTAAAATAGGTTGAGGCCGTATTCATCGACCATTTTCTGAACTTCCTCTTTATCCGGGAAGAAGGTACGAAAGGAGATTCCGTAACCATTTCTTACCGTATCCATAATCTGATAGGTTTCCTCGGGTAAGCGTCCCGTGTCAATGGAAGCGATCTCGATCCGGTTTCCATGTTTCTTAATCAGGTTCATCATGACCATGTCCTCTGCGCCGAAGCTTGAGGTAAATACAGCCCGGTTTCCAAACTCCTGAGATATATAGCCCAAAAATTTCGCTGGATCTCTGCTATGTTTCTCAAGATTGACCATTTCTTCCGGATTCATCGGGGAAAATTTCCCCTGACGCTATTAAATTAGGGAAATGAGACATTTTGAAAGGATATGCGCAATTTTTGCTTTTAAAGTGTCCATTATATCTTTAAAGCGAATAGAGTCGTGTACTAACATGGAATCATTCTTATCTGACATAATCCAGA
>JAJZOT010000062.1:5624-8027 GCA_021847855.1 Thermoplasmata archaeon
AGGAGTGTTGCAGCCCTTGAAACCCAGAGGAGGGGACTCAGGGGAGATACGTTTGGAATTTTCAGAGATTCATCAAATGTTACAGGTGCTCCAGCCACCAAGTTCGTATATTATGTAATTTCCAACCGCGGTCCCATAGATCAGAATTCTATAATACAGATAACAGGTTTAAAGAGAAAGACTGTTCAGAACTCAATCAAGATCCTTATAGAAAATGGCCTGATAAGAGAAACCGTTGACCGGAACGACCTCCGCAAAAAAGTATATTTATTGAATCTTCTCAGGAAATGAATTATCGCAGTTTCTCACAAAATTCTGTTGAATGTGGGCAAAGATTAAATTCTTAACTTTAATGGTGACATAAATAGGGATGGAGTTCCCGGATAAGTGTCTGAATAAGACTGATAACTCCTGCTGGCAGCCTATCTGAAGATAGTTGCTGTAAAAATGTAGGAGCTGATTTGGTGGTCTTCAGGAGCATACTGATAAAGGATTCAGACAGAAGGACAGATACTGCACGGGAAGAACCGGAATTTTTTGTGGACCTTAATCTTGGTCAGATTGTGGACGGCATATCATCTTTGGCTAAGGAATATGACGTGAAGCCTTTCTTCATGAATCCGCTAGACAGTGAAGATGAACTCATCTACAGGCAAGAGATCTTTTCTGATCTGGAAAACCCTAGGCTTTTCGAACACGTAAAATCGTTTTCAATGGAGTTGAAGCGGGTTAATAACTATCTTTCTGGAATCGACCGCATGTATGAATACCAGAGAGAAGGATGGTTCGCCGATGCAATTGAGATTTACTGCAATGCCGTCAGGAATTTTGCAGAGAACCTTTCTGATGAACCCATTCACTCTCTTGGAATGTCTGAACTTAGGGAATACCTGGATCAATACATAAAATCTGAGAATTTCTCGAAGCTTGTCAGCGATTTGCAAAGGATCAGATCAGAACTGTCTGAAGTTAGGTACGTTATGACCTTCGGATCGGACCGAATATCTGTTCAAAGGCGCGAGGCAGGCGAAGATTATAGCCTGGAAGTGAAGAAGGTCTTCCGGAAATTCCAGGAAGGTGAGAAACAGGTGAGTAAAATTCCATTGAAAGAGCCCCTGGGTATGAGTCACGTTGAGGCTGCAGTGCTGGGTCTGGTTGCAAAACTCTATCCTGAAACCTTCAGAAACCTCACGGACTTCTGCTCAATGCACAGAGATTTTTTTGACGCCAGTATATCGCGTTTTCATAGGGAAGTTCAGTTCTATGTCGCCTACCTTGAATACATCGCTCCAATAAAATCAAGAGGCCTCAGCTTCTGCATACCGAAAGTTTCCGCCGACAAAAATATCTCTGGAAAGAATATCTTTGATATTGCACTGGCAGCAAAGCTTGCCAAGAAAAGTGTCAATGTTGTTCCCAATGATTTTTACCTCTTAAACGGAGAACGCATAATTGTGGTCACCGGCCCAAACAATGGAGGAAAAACCACATTTGCCAGGGCATTCGGGCAGTCACACTACCTTGCAAGCCTTGGTTTACCTGTATCAGGTACTGAAGCACACCTGTTCCTGTTCGATAGAATATTTACCCATTTTGAAAAATCTGAGGACCTGGAAAATCTGAGAGGCAAATTGGAAGATGATCTGGTAAGAATAAGGAGAATCTTCGATGATAGCACTTCCAGAAGCATAATCATCATAAACGAGATGCTAAGCTCAACGACAATAAGTGACGCAGTATTCATTGGCAGGAAGATAATCGATATCATCCGGGGTTTGGATTGCCTCTGTATCTTTGTCACATTTCTTGACGAGATAACTGAACTGGATGGGACTGTTAGTATGGTCAGTGAGGTTGATACGATGAATCCGGAAATTCGAACTTACAGGATTTTGAGACGCCCATCGGACGGTCTTGCCTATGCTATGGCACTTTCCAGAAAATATGGAGTGACCTATGACAGCATAATGGAGAGGATCAAAGAATGAAAGCCTTTCTGATGTTCAGAGACAAAAATTTTGACGTAAATATGAAACTCCCATGGAATGCAGAACATCTTTTGAAGGACCTGGAGCTGGATACGATACTGGACAGCATGTCCATCGGTGATAAGTTCATCAGGGAAGTGTCATCAAAGGTTCTACTGTCGGGTTCGAAGGATATGAGAACTATCCTGTATCGTCAGGATGTCTTGAAAGATGCTCTAAAAAATGCAGGAATTGTAAGGAAGATCTATGGAATTCTGGTAAACGCCATCTTAGAGGCCAAGAAGCAATATTTCTGGATCAGCCATTCCAATCCGGAGTTTATCCTGCGTGAATCGATTGCCATATTGACTATTTACCTGAATGCCCTGCAAAGGCTCAGAGACTTGGCGATCCAAATCTCAGGAAACTTTCAGTC
>JAJZOT010000063.1 GCA_021847855.1 Thermoplasmata archaeon
CATCGATCTGATGAAATACCCAATGGCTATGAAATCTTTCCAGCAGGCAATTCCATTCAGGATAGAACCGGGAAGAGGATTGATAGTGGAAATATCAAGCGTATCATGATGAAAATGAGGTAATAAAATGGCAGAAATGATAATATCTGACAGTCTGGAAGTGGCTCAGAGCCGCAATCCACACCTGAGGGCTTACCTGGACAGGTACAGATCCACAACGCAGAGAACTCCAACTTTTATGCCTGTGCCTGACAACTCACTCAGGGACATGGCGTCCATCGACGTCATCTATCCGGTCGGTGATCCAATATTCATCCACATAAATCTGGATGAATTCGGTGAAAAAATTTACACTCCAATTGAACCTAATTTAACAGATGAGGAGGACCTGTTCATGGATGAGATTTTAAATCTAATACTGGCAGTTGCGGCTGACTATCCTCCTCCCGAGAATGATGAGGTTCTTGAGAACAATCTTGATGAGATATACAAAAAGAAAATTTCCATAGGTACAGCCAACAAGGTCAAGGGATCCACTGCTACTGTGACACCTGACCTGAATGCAAGACTTCTTTACAACCTGAAGAAAAATGTACTTGGACTGGGTCCAATAGAACCGCTCATAAGGGATTCTCACATAGAGGATATCAGCGGAATAGGGGCGTTTGATGTCTTTATAGTGCATAAGATTCTTGGAACCCTGAGAACAAGGATAAGTTTTGGAAACAACAATAAACTTTCACTATACAGCAAAAGACTCAGTGAAAGAGTGGGGAGACCAGTTAGTGACAAGACGCCAATTGTTGATGCAACACTTCCTGACGGTTCAAGGCTTTCAATTGTTTACAGCAGCGATGTTTCGGCCAGGGGGCCAAGCTTCACAATAAGAAAATTCGCGGATATACCGATAAGCATGGTACAACTTGTGAAATACAACACCATGTCTGCTGAGGAGGCAGCCTACCTGTGGCTGGCCCTTGAATACGGTCAGAGTATATTTGTATGCGGTGAAACAGCCAGCGGTAAGACCACTGTGATCAATGCCATGGTTCCATTTATCAGGCCTGAATCCAAGATCTTCAGCGCGGAAGATACCCCTGAAGTAAGGGCACCACAACCTGCATGGCAGCAACTCGTAACCAGGGAAAGGGGAGCTGAAGACAGCAGAGTCACACTTTATGATCTTCTCAGAACAGCCCTGAGGTCCAGACCCAATTACATAATCGTTGGGGAAATAAGAGGGGCCGAAGGGTCAATGGCATTTCAGGCCATGCAGACTGGACATCCTGTTCTCGCCACCTTTCATGCATCATCGGTAAAGAAGATGATACAGAGGTTTACCGGTACTCCAATCAACATACCGGTAACGTTCATGGATAACCTGAACATAGCGCTGATACAGCAGGCAGTGTATGTCAATGGAAGGTTTCTCAGGCGTACAACAAGCATCAACGAGATTGAAGGTTATTTCGAAGAACTTGGGGGTGTTTCAACCAAGCAGGTTTTCCAGTGGGACCCATCGACCGATCAGCATGTCTTCAGGGGTTTGAACAACAGCTACATCCTTGAAAAGAGAATAGCCGCCACTGCAGGCATGAGAGATCCGAAAGCAATCTATGATGAGCTGTTCAAGAGGACAAGAATCATAGAGGGACTCATAAGAAAGAATGTCAACTCGTACTATGATGTGTTCAATGTCACAAAAACGTTCTATATAAAGGGAGAAGGCGCTGTATCGGCTCTCTACGGATGATCAATATGATGGATGCAAAGAGGCTTGGAAGATTTACAGGAATAGAGTTCGGAAAGAAGGATGTAGCCATAGTGCTCTTCGCGTCGGCTCTTTCCGGCATCTTCCTTATACTATACGGGGAGACAAAGAGCCTTGTTTTTCTCATTGTATCCGCCGTGAGTGCAGTGATGCTTCTAGGCATATTTCTCAGGCCTATTCTCGAAAGGGACAACAAGAAAAACAACATAAACTCAAATATACCGTTTTTCATAACCGCCTTCGCAACACTTTCCGTGAGCGCGGCAAACAGGATAGATATAATCGAACTTCTATCAAAAAAGGACAAGCTTGGGGCTGTCAGGGAGGATATGGCAAAACTGGTAAACCTTGTGAGAAACTGGAAAAGAGGGCTTTCGGAGGCTGCAATGTTTCTTTCCCAGAGGACGCCAAGTGAAGTTTTTGCCGACTTCCTTGCCAGATTTGGCCATGCAATCGACAGCGGGCAGGATTTCGAGGAGTTTGTGAGGGATGAGGCCGGTACCGTTATGAGTAATTTCGAGACCACATATATCTCAAGCCTGTACACCTTTGATCTCTACAAGGATATGTACATTTCACTTTTGCTTGCCTTTGCCTTTCTCATAACGTTCATACTCATAATGCCCATACTCATACCAATAAACATAATAGCGGTCCTTTCCCTGAGCATGATAACCATCATTATGGGGGAAGCTCTGCTTGTGTATGGAATCAAGATGGTACTCCCAAATGATCCCATATGGCACGACACCGGAATCAAGACAGATCTTCAGCTGAAGATAAGAAAGATATTCATCATGGCAGGAGTCATTTCCATGGTCCTGCTCACAGCCCTCCTGACAACCGGACTTGCGCTTAAGATACCTTTTTACTTTGATATTGCAATAATAATAACTCCATTTGCCTGGCCCGGCATAGTGGGGTCCAGGGAGGAGAAGAAAATCACGAAGAAAGATGACATGTTCGGGAGCTTTATAAGGTCGCTTGCAGGATCGGCTTCTGCAAGGGGAAACATGGTCATTGAGGCACTTAAGTCAATTGTTCTTCATGATTTTGGGTCCCTGACCAGGGACATAAGGAATCTTTACAAAAGACTCACCTACAGGATCAGCAATACGGAAGCCTGGAAGAATTTCAGTGCAGAAACTGGTTCGCACCTAATCGAGGTGTTCTCAGAATCATTTGTCGAAAGTATAGACCTAGGAGCTGATGCCGAGAAAGCCGGACTGGTTGTGGCCGATAACTTTGACAAGGTCATAAGACTCAGGAAGAGAAGGCATTCATCCGTGTCAAGCTATGTTGGGGTTATTTATGGAATCACGGGAGGGCTTGCCTTTTCCCTGGCCATATCTTACGGCGTCCTGGAGATCATAAGCAAGGTGTTTTCAAGCCTCGATGTATCCAGCCTCAACGACTTTGGCATATTTGTTGCCCAACCACCATCCGAACTGCTCATAATAGAGATGTTCATTGTTGCAATCCTGTTCCTGCATTCATTTGTTGCCGGCACTGCCCTGAAAATAGCTGATGGAGGGAGAGTGGCACATAGCCTTCACCATGCAGTCATAATGATCTGGATCGTCTCCATTGTTATTTACGGAACGCTCCAGGTGGTTGTTCTTATGCTTGGCGGAGGACTGTGATCAGCAATTTTCTTTATTTTTGACTGAACATTCGGGACTGGGAAAACTAAAATAGGCTTGGATCGATCCACCTTCAATGGCTGAACTGCCTAAAACCAGAATCAATGGCAGGAAATTACTTTCCATGATAGAGATGACCTCCGAAGCATCCATGGGAAAAGATTTCCAGGAATTGTCAGGTGAAATTGTATCCATTGTTTCCGATTTCCAGGATGAGTTTACACAGAAGGAACAGATGAAATATGATGAAAACGTATCTGCAATCCTGGTCAGAAGCAGGACCGAACTGAGTGAGAATCTCAGGAATAGGATCCTGGTTTCTCTTGGAAAGCTTTTTCCATCAAATAATTATGTGAAACTTTTCAGGGGAATAGAACTCATAAAAGGTGGGAAACCTGAAGAAGGACTGGTGGAAGTTGAGACCACTACCGGATGGGAACAGAATGAGGAATTTTTTGACGCTGTTTCCAGGTCTGATATATCAGATGAAAAGATAGGTTACATTGTGGTTAAATCGGCTGAATCAGGAGGCGGAAATGCCAGTCTGTGGGACAGGTTCATGCGATCAGGCAGGCATAAGGACGACGTGGTATCTGTAATTGATGCACTCAACGTGAGCAACCACCTGAAAACACTTGAGAATTTCCTGACTGTTGTGATCCAGTACGATCCAGATCCATTGTACACGGTTAAGATGTGTCAGGTTCTCAATGCACTTGGAAAGAGAACCGAACTGATCGATTTACTTGGGGAAATGAACATTTTTTCGCTTGAAGATTCCTCCCAGATAAACACTGTATGCGATCTTATGTTACAGTCGGGGCTCTATGGAAAAGCTCTTGATCTGTGTAATCGAGGCCTTGAAATGTTCCAGGATGAACACCTCATAATGGTAAGGGCAGAATCACTGATTGGAACTGGAAATTTGAACGGTGCCATAAAGGTATACCAGGATATGATGGAAAAATACCCTGACAATGTGGATTACAGGATAAGATGTGCCAGATTACAGTATGAAGCTGGAAAATATGCGGATTGCTCTGAAACGTTCAGGAAAGTACCGTATTCAAAGCTCGACGAGGGGGATTTTACAGCCATGATAAGGGCCAAGGCATCTACATCTATGACAATTGAAGCGTTAACAGATGTTTCTGAAATGATGACCATTTACGGAAAAACCATTGAGAACTTACATATCAGGATGGACCTTGAAAAGTCCCTTGACATGGCCAGTGAATGCTATTACACTGCCGAAGAAATCCTGAAACTTGACCCTGATGACGAGTCAGCAAGGGAATTTTACAGAAATTATCTCTTCAGGAACCTGGAGTATGAAAAATTTTTGAAATTTATAAATGGTGATGAAAGGAACGCACTGATACCTGAGGTGATTGTCGCACTTGCAGGAACTGGAGAATTTATGGATGCAGTGGGCCTGATGAAACTCAATCCACATTCTCTGGAATACCCGAAAGTATGGGACTCTATTTTTTTCAGTGCAAGGACCTCCGAACAGTTAAGGGCTCTTGAGAATTGCATCACTGGACTTGATACGCCCGGCAGTAGAAACATCGGAAAGATCATTGGTTTCATAAGAGGGAGATCAAATGCTGAAGAAAATGTTGACTGGGAGGATGTTTCAGATCTTGGATCGGTATCAATTGCATATATTGATATAATGTCACTTTTCAATTCCGGCAGGTTCAGTGAGATTGAACAGTCACTTTCATTTCTACCGGAAAACAGGTTCAGCAGTTTGAGAAATATTATTGAGTATATGATACAGGTAAGAAGCGGTAAGCGTACCGGGGATATTGTGGATTCCTCAGATTTCATGTATCCTGCCACATGGATACTGATTCGCAATGGACTGTATGAAGACGCCTATTCGAAACTTACGAAGCTTGAAAATCCACATCCTGACCCATTTTACATATATTATGAGAGCCTCATAATGGAAGGAAGAGGGGATTACACCGGATCTAGAAAAAATATACGTCGCGCGATTGAAGATCTTGAAAACTTTATGTTTATGGACCTTTCTGCAAGAATGTCACTGAGATGCGGAGACTTCAGGGATGTTATTTCTGTTTACGAGGAACTTTTCAGGTCTGGTGGGCAGGACTCAATAGATTTTCAGGCCATTTATAATATCCTGTCTGGTGCAAAAAGCCAGGAATTCACAATCAATTTTATTGACCTTTGTGACTATAACTCATTCTCCAACAGATGGGTAAAAAGGTTGAAACGTGACATGCTTCTTGAGAGGAGCGAGTGGAAAACTGCCTATGATATTTCAAGAAATATAATTGTAGAGGGGGGACTGGAAGAATCGGATATAGCTTCCCACCTCTCCATAGTTGAGAAGATGGATCTTGAGCATGACAGGATATCTTTCCTGGAAGATGTACGGAGTGATCTTGAGACCCCAAGAATAGATGTCATGATCGGTGACATATACTTCACAAACGGTCGGTATGAGAAGGCACTTCAATGTTACAGGGATGCCATAAGAAACGGTATGGATCCCACGAAGATACATAATTATGCCGAAACCCTCATAAATACAGGAAATTACAATGAGGCTTCCGTTGCCATTTCCAATCTGAACTCTCCACCTCTTCTTCTTGTGAAGCTTTACAGCGGAAAGAATGACATTGAGAATCTCCTGAAACTTCTGAATAACTTTGCCATCAGGGACGAAAAGGATGAAGATGCCCTGATTTTTGTATGCAACAGTCACTGGAGAGACCCTGATGTGAGGAAAAAACTGAAAGACATCTATTCCAATGGTGGTTATCTTTTCCTTGGTAAGGCTATTGCTGAGAAACTGACACAGGATGGATCATATGATGAGGCAACGGACATACTGAGAAACATGTTCAAGAATTATCCTGAAGATGTCCAGGTGGCACGCATGTATTCAGGGATGCTTATGAGGAGAGGAGACAGGTCTGAAGCAATAAGGTCACTGTCAAGAGGGTTGAAAAATTCTAAGTCAATGGAGGATGCCATGGAGTTCACAAATGAGCTTCTAAGGACCTATTACGATGACGGTGATTACAGGTCAGTGACTGATCTTTATGAGACCGATCCATCCCTTGTGGACAGGGACGGCCTGAAGATCATCATAAGGAGCTATATTGCTCTTGATAAATTTGATGACGCTGAGAGGGTAATGTCAAGACAGGCTAAGATGCTTGACCAGGGCCTTAATGATGATCTTTATGTGGAGCTCCAGTCCAGGAAGAATTTCACGGAGCTCCTGACCTACATAAACAGGCTCTTGAAACTTGAATATAAGGCCGGAAGAGAATTCAACGTAAATGAGGCTGTCTATAAGGCAGAGATACCTGTTGATAAAATGGCTGAAGTACTTGATTTCCTGCGGGCGGACAGATATTTTGGTGAACCAAATCCCGATAAGTACGAACTTCTCTCCAGAGATGTGATCAAGAGAATTGTGAAAGATACCGGCGTGGAAAAGATAACTGATGTCCAGATTTTCATGATCTACGGTAACCTTGACAGGAAAGATGCTGTTGTTGCAGTAAATATATATAATTACATAATGGAGAGGATAAGACGGGTAAATATCCCGAGAACTGAGGATGCTGAAATAATGAAAATGGTCAGAAAGGCGCTGAAGGATAATATTCCATCCGAACCTCTGCATTTGATGTATATGCTCGACATAGGGATAAGCACAGCAATGGATGTCATTGCACTCATGGACTACATGGCTGGAATTAAGAATATGGAGAGGGAAGATAGGTGAACCGGTTTTCAGGTGGATATTCAAGAGAAAGGGAGGATATCGCAGTTGCATTCGTGATGCTCACCTTGAGCTTCTTCATAGCGATGATTTCAGACCGCGGGTACAGGGTTTCCGCACCTGAAGCGGCGCTGCTCATACTCATGAGCGCCCTTGCGGTTGCCACGGCTTTTTTTCTCCATGAAATGGCACACCGATATGTGGCAAGAAGCTATGGCGGAATAGCTTTTTTCAAGATATGGTCCTTTGGAATCGTTTTTGCATTCATAACCTCATTCTTTGGGTTCATTTTTGCTGCTCCAGGAGCGGTCAACATTGGCGGGATATACAGAAAGGATCAATTTGGTAAGTCAGCACTGGCGGGACCTCTCACAAATCTTGTGATGGGATCTATCCTTGTGTTTTCGGATCTGTTCATACCCATGGCACCTATTCTTCATACCATCCTTGGTTTTGTTGGCGGTTTGAATCTCTATTTCGGGGTGTTCAACCTCCTTCCGATTCCACCACTTGACGGACAGAAGGTTATGGCCTGGAATATCAGAGTTTTTATTGTTGTTTTCGCAATAGCCGTAATCCTGAATATAATAAACTTCCTCACCATAGGATTTCTGTAATGGATTAGTTCCTGTATATCAGATCCCAATTCTCCTTAATGTTTCTGCACTATCAGGTTTCAGGAAGAATATTGTGTTCTCTCCAACCTCTATCTTATAAGGAATGGACATTTCCACGCAATTCTCCCTATCTCCATGGCACAGAACGATTTCTGAACTGTTTTTCATGTATTCCCAGAGACCCTTTGATGGCTTGAGTATGAGTCCAAGATATA
>JAJZOT010000064.1 GCA_021847855.1 Thermoplasmata archaeon
AGAGGAGGAAGCCAGGATTGCAAAGGAGCTTGAAGAAGCAAGGCAGAGGGAGGCGGAAGAACAGGCCCAAAACATTCCTGAACCACCTGCAGACGAGATAATAAACATTAAAGTCCCCGAACCTGAGTCCGCGCCTGAGAAGCCACCGGAACCAGTACAGGAAGTATTCATGGGATCGCTTGTTCCGCTCGACACTTGGAATGCCATACGTGATAGGGTAGACAAGATTAACAACACTCTCAGAGAAGCCATAAGGGATAAGGAATGGTATGAACTGGTGCCAACATCGGTCAAGAAAACCAATGAGTTCAAGATGTTTGACTATCTGTACACCCGGAAATTCCTGACCGACGAGGAACTGGAGTGGGCATCTTCTCTTTACGGCATCAGTCTTTCACGCATCTCTGTCTTTCTCGATGTCCACAAGAGCATGCTGCCAGATTCCAAGAAAGTCAAGAAGGCAGTGGATCACCTGATAAATAGGAAGAGAATACAGGTAGTCAAGATAGATCTCCAGTTTATAAAGGACCAGGAGAAGGCCAAGAAGAAGCTCGCAAAGAAGATATCGTGGAGACTTAAGAATGCCTGATTTTACAGATGAAATAAGGGATCAGTTTAGGCATGTGCGCATGATTGCAAGCCGGGGCGCTTGGAACGTACTTGGAATCAATGAGTTGCTTAACTCCCTCTTTGCCCTTCACAAGCTGCTGACAGACTATTATGATCCGCCTTACAGACAGGTAAAAAGCGAAGTGGGCATTCGATATGCGGCAATATACTCCAATCCTAATGATGATGAATTTATTACCGGAGCTTTAGGAATAGCCATGTATTGGCTGGGTGGAATCAGTGCACTTCTTGGCAGGAAAGGATTCATCTCAGGAGACAAGACATTGGTTACTGAGGATGTCGTAGGGGACCGCCCTGATGTGGAGAATCCTAATTTTGCGGATGATGATCCACTACCAGACGGAGCCGAAGGAGAATAAGTGTCACATGGACGGCAACGATGAAACTGGCAGAGGAAGGAAGTTGGTTGATTCAGTTAACCTTAACCCTTTATTCACGCCACCTGAAGCTACCAACAGTAAATTAGGCTTTCTTGAAAACTGGGCACTGACGAGAAATAGAGATGGCAGACCAGTCAACATAGTCTTCACTGGTGAGGGAGGATCTGGAAAGAGCCATTCTTCTATCAGGCTCGCAGTGAACATAGATCCAAATTTTTCACTGAAAAACATAGTTTTTGATACTAAATCGTTTTTAAACAGGCTCAACGCGAACTTGCCTCCGGGATCCGTCATTGTGTATGAAGAAGCTGGGAATGGATTGAATGCGAAAAGGTGGCAGGACGAACAGGTCATAATCTTCGGCGAAACCGCAGAAACAATGAGATACAGGGGCTATATGATATTCTTCACTGTACCTCGGCTCCCATTTATTGATAGCACCACAAGGCAGTTAGTCCAGATGCTCCTGGAGTCCACATCAACAAAGGGCAGGATGAAAATGCTGTTCATAACGCCTTCATCAGACAGGAACGACAATAAGCCCTGGTACCAGTATCCGAGATACCAGAAGTATGAGAATTACAGAATGGTGACGTACGAACACAGATATGTGCAATTCGCAAAACTGCCCCGAAGAATATACATACCTTATGAGCAGAAGAAGGACCGCATACTTTCAATGCGTTACAGGCAGAGTGAGGAAGCACTTCTGGAAAGCGAGAAGCCTATGATGGACATAGCGAAGGAGAAGGGAGTACGTCTCTCCTGTTCAAACTGCAATTACACCTTCCAGTACACAAAGCCACCGTGGAAGGTTAAGTGCCCTCGTTGTTCGATGCCGTTGACCATCCCACAATCACTTCTTCCATTTGTTGGTATAGAACACGATCCTATTGTCTATGCGCCCAGTGGTGGTCTTGGAAGCTATGGCGGTGCAGGTGCATCAGTAGGGCCATCAGACAATGGCATAGCACCATGATAGTAGCACAGTGCTACTATCTCATGAAAGTATCAATTTTGTGCCACTATCACGTTTCGATGAATCTCTAAAAGATTAAATATATAATCCGACACAGAAAAATTTTGGCTTTATTTTCTTTTTTTTAAGCATCAGCTTTCAAGAGGCTTAACGTCATTTTAACCATCCCTGTTTTTGATATTCTCAAAACTTTAGATGTCTGACAATCGACCCCAAGGAAGATCCGTTGCGGTGTCAAAACAAACACCAACAGTAATAGTTTGGAAAAATTCGGCTCCATTAATCCTGCTGATAGAATGTCGGTAGGGATAATTAATGGTGATTGCCATTTGACGTGGCTTAAATGAATTGTAATCAATTCATACTATAATAAGCCATTAGACTGGCTCAGCGTTCAATCAGAAGGCGTGTCTATTCATAGTATATAAAGGTTGATGGAAAAAAGTTCCACATGTATATACAAATGTTCCACTACTTTCTACCCTTCAGGTGAGGATCAGCCCTATGTTCAAATTTGTTGGCTATTTCATGTGCACGAGTGTATGGCAACTTATCCCTCTCGCGCAGATTAATTTCTGTCATTTCGTGGACGTCCAACCTTTTACGCTTTTCAGGACTTGTCCACCAATCTCTGCGTACAATGACAGTGTTGGGCTTGATATGGTACTTCTTCGATATTCGAGGCTCCAGCCAGTTGAGGGCAATGTAATCCCCCATTTCTTTTCTTGACCTGACAACGAATCGAACCTTGATCCGCTTCTTGCCATCTTTTATCCAGAATATACGTTTCGGCTTCTTCTTCTCTTTCCCGGATGCTTTCTTCCTGCCAAACATGATTACCTTTTCCTAACAGGAGGGCGCCATCCCTCCCTCTTCATTCGGCTCCTGGTATCTGCCCTTATGGATTTATAGATCTTCTGTTCAGCCTCTGAAAATGCCGCATAGATAACCAGAGATGCAAATATACCGATGATGCTCATGGCCACAATTACAGTAACCTCATATTCGGTGATGTGAAACTCGAAGATCCCAAAATATGATTCAATGAACCCGAAAAGGAAACTGCTTGTTATGGACGCGAGATATAACATTGGATCTTTCAACATCTTTGTATTCAACCTCAACCCCTCTCATTAGACTATACATGATCTATAATATACGTTTGTGTGCAATCAGTATCAAATTGATACTATAGTATCAAAATAGTACAAAGTTAAGTTTTCCGTTAAAACTTAACGCAGTTTATATACTCCAAAAAATAATCCAATCGAATCGAAGGTAAAAGGGAATAAAAATCGTTAAGTATTACGACTAACTTAACAAGCAGCATGAGGGCTATAGTTAGATCATCAGAAAAGTTTCAAGTCAGGATTCTTAGACCATCCGAGTTTGAGGTCCTAAGAGAAGCAATGGATAATGACACTAAAAGGATAGCAACTTCATTGTTGCTGACTGGCATGAGGTATGCGGAGATCCAAAGATTCAGATTAAACCCGGATTGGTTAGATGGGAAATTCATCTACCTGCCGAGAGGGTCGATGCTTAAGGTGAAGGCAAAACAGAAGGAGAGGGCCATAAGGCTATCAGACATGGGCAGGACACTGATAGCAGACTTCTTTCAATCATCACTCCCACTGCCTGATCTCCCAGCCTTTGACATGAAGGTGATGAGGCTATCCAGAAAGGCGCTGGAAGGAAATCCAGTGAATAACAAAACATTCAGGAAGACGTGGGAATCATGGTTGGTGTTCTATTATCCGGATAAGTCCCTGCAAATCGCTTTAAGCCAGGGGCACAGTACAGTTACCCAATACGAGCATTACCTGAATATGCCATTTGAAGAGGAGGACAGGAAAGAGATGAGGAAATGGGTGGAGGGGTGGATATGAGAAGAATCAGGAATCCTGTTACCGGGAGATCTTACCCTGTAAGGCAAAGAAAGACATCTGCAGCTACGATTGAGAATATCAAGACCTTGTGGAAAAATGAGAAAAACTCCGGCAAAAGATACTGGTAATTCCCAAACCTATATATCAGTCTAACACTTTATTCAATGGAGGAGTTGAGGTATTTTTGGCAAAGAAGTTTTATTCCAAAGGAAAGGGCTCAAATCGGAAGGTGATCCCGATAAGCGATAAAAACGGGCGAAAGCAATCAATAGCAGTGGTCACAGTAGCTTATCCGATTGAGATGGCAAGCAAGCCTGAGCGAGATTTTGAAGAGTCTAAGAAATACATCTATGATAAGCTTAATGGTGCACAGAATCTCATAGATCTTACCAGACCTTACGATGCGGCGGATTTCAGGGAATATCCCGGCTTGGAGGAAGTAAGTAAATACCTCAAGGAATCCCACGTAATCGCAAAGAACGCTGCCCTGAATGCCAAACTCCTGATGGAGAAACATGGTGGCGGCGTTGGGCCGTTGGTACAGTCTATCCATAACAGCATACACGAAGCAATCAAATTAGACTATGAGGCGTATATGGGGATAGACAGGATCATCAAGAACAAAGAGAAAGAAGGTTATATGAACAAAGAAGTGAAAACTTATGACCATATAGGGAAAGGCGAGGACATGAGGACTGTTCCACCTTTTTCACTGCATGAAGGTTATTCACTTCCAAGCATAATGGCAGATATCACAGATATCGAAGAAGACCTGTATGATGCGGATAGCATCCTGATGAAAACATTCCGTGACATGAGGAGAGAGCAGTACAGAAATAGAAAAAAGACCTTGATTGATAGCCCGAAAAGTCATGGACACGGTGAAATGAGGGTTATTGGAGACATATCTATGGTATACAATCCCGACGGCAGCCTTAGAATCAAGGAATTTTCCAGGGACATTCTGCCGTAGGGACTTAATGGACATATTCAGGTTCAATGTATTTGTTGCCGATTATCTGATGCAATACAATAATAGAACTGGAGATTGGGAGGGCGCAGATCAGATAGGTGAACGTATAAGTAAAGAACTGCACGAACTGATCGTTTCAGGTATAGCTCATCATGAACTCTTTGACGAATAGAGACCGGGAGGCGCAGAAAATGGGGGGATCGAAGTCATTAGCAGCTCTCCGGATAGACGAAATTGCTTCATTAAGGTTGACTGATTCTATAGATATAGAAGCAGAATATGACGAGAAAATTTGGTGCCTGACTACAACACAACTGAATGCAGTTGGATGCGGCTATACGCTTACCAAAGCACTTGAGAACCTTGAAGAGAGCGTGTTGGGGGCATACGAACTGTACGTGAAAGAACTCAAGAAATCTGAACTCTCTGAAAAGGCTATGGAGCTTAGACGTAACCTGCGTTTGTATATAAGTAAGAACAGCTATGAAATTGCACGAAAACAGAAGGCGTGATTAGGGAAATTATACGCTTTTGAGCAACAGTATGCTTTATATACCTATTCGTTGGGATATTAGTCATGGAAATTTTAAAGTGGAAAATGAAGAATGGACTGCTTCTAAAGGAAGAAATCAGACGAAAATACAGGGAAGGCGGTAAGAATTGGGCTGCCATCTGTAAACCTTCGTATGGTAACTCTATTGATAGAAACTTCCTTGAACGCCAGAATTTCCCATTTGTTTACGATTTTGGTATCGTAAAAGAAGGGGATATCTTGGAATTAGCCTATGATGAGTATATGGGTGGTGAGTTCAGGAACAAGTTTTCAGGATGGAAGAACCGAGATACGATAAAGAACAGGGAGTATTACCTTGTTTTGAGGGTTACAGATGAGGAGGTCGCAGTTTATGGCGGTTTTCCGCAATTTGACAGTGTGCTTTCCTTCAAGCAATCCGATAAAAATAAGCTAAAAAAACTTGAAATTTTTTGAATTTTGTGGCCTTTTGGGGAAAAATAGCCCCAAAATGTCGCCTTTCAGGAGAAAAGGAGAGAAACCTTTATATACCTATTCGTTGAGTATATGTATGCAGAGAAATAAAAAAGGCAGTGAGAAGCCAGTAAAATGGCTGTTTTTTAGCCCCTATTTATAGGGGTGTTGCCTGATAGAAATATCAAGTATTTACAATCAAATGTAAATTGTAAGCATTATGGCGAGGGAGAAACAAACCATAATGCAGCCTGACGAAAAGTCGAAAGAATGGGCCTGAAGATTGCATATAATCCCATATATGCATGCTGAACCAAGGAGAATGCCTGGAAACAGGAGTTGTACCGATTCTGATTCTCCGTCAGAATGGTTAATACTGGTGAGGTTGGCGAGCATCTAAAGGTATTGCAAGCCGAAACATAAAATCGCTATGGAGAATGATAAAGAGAATAAAACAGAAGAAAAGAAAAAAGATGAAGACACTGATAAAAAGAAGATCTTTGCTATTGCAAAGATAGAATTTTCAAGATATCAGTGGTAATTTGTGGCTTATCTAAGAGGAGATAGGAAATTTGAAAGATATGTTGTCCAATGGAATACACGCTGAAATGCGTTAAAACAGGGTGAAGCCTGGGTTCAAAACAGGACTCTGAGTGAGACCATTCGGAATCACTTAGAGGACGTGAGAACCAAGCATGCGTGTGCGTTTAACGCACATTGATGTGCCTGTAACAAGGCTTGAAAGAACCAAAAGCCCCGTTTGGACCCGGGTAAATTCCGAGTAAAATCGGAGTGTTGCCCTTGTGACAGAGATCACAAGGCGGAGTTTGATTTAATGAAAATCAAAGGATACGTAATTGGAGAGGATTCTTGGGGCGTTCGCCTTAAAGAAGACGTGAAAATGACAGCTAACGAGATGCCAACAGTCGAAGAGGTTGTGGCAAGATTTCCAAAGATATCTGAATTTAAGATAATCGCTTTGGAAGGATTTGAGAAAAATAGAAAAGTAGCCGATCTTGATTGGATCGGAGACGTAGATTCATGTGAAGCTGATGAGATAATATCTTGGGAAGCCAGGAATTATAACTCATTCGCAACATAATTTTGTTGCCGTGCAATGAGAATTATACCCTGATTGCACATATAAGGACTGTAGCGGATTTTAAACGAAGAACCGCACACTTTAATTCACAGACGGGGGTTTGAGGAAAGCCCTGCCTAGGCCCGCAGTGAGTTAGAGAAATTACTAACATAAAAGGGTACGCTTGTACTAAAATCCGAAAGGAAAATGTCAAGCAGATTTAGTCGCCAGATGAGTAATATGGAGCAAAACAACAGTTTTGGAAAAAAAATAAAAAGAAGAATTAGAAAATTAGTTTACGTTGACATCTATGCAAGTGGAGTCATGAGTACGGGAGTGGGAATAGCATACTATTTTCATAGCACGCTTGTTGCTATTGGATTTAGTCTTGCTGCGATTCTCGTCGGACTCGAGGGGCTTTACCTTGCGGGAGATGAGGTTGTAGATTAATTATTATTTTGTGGCCTGAAAAGGAAGCGTAGGCTTTATATACCTATGCGTTGAGTTATATTATGGAGATGGGGAGTTTATGACAATTTTCACCCAATCTCCGTGTAGCCTAAGAAGCAGGATTAAAAGCAGATTACCGTAGTTGGTTGCGGGATATCTGAGAAGAGTGGAGACCTGATGAGGTTGGCATTCGTGCCAATTTCTGTAGATTGATGGTGTTGAATCGTCATTGTTGGGGTTGAGGAAACTCTTTCCTGATGCATGTTGAATGTATTGGGTTCTATATCGTGGAAATTGCATAGCGATGAGTTATGCAGAAGAAGCGGTAAAAGCCAACGTAGCCCGGTGCTGATCTATAATTAGCACGTAAGTGACAAAGGAGTAAAAATGCGAAGGATATGGATGTCTCAGTATATCCATATCCTTTATGTGGCCTAAATGGCATGGAGTGAGGGGGCTTGACCCCCCTTTAAGATGAATTACCTAGGAGAACTTCACAAAAGTGCTCCGGGAGTGTTGTCCAAAAAACAGGGAGTTAAATGCATGATACCGGAACCATATACGCAAGTGTATGACCGGAAACTCACAG
>JAJZOT010000001.1 GCA_021847855.1 Thermoplasmata archaeon
CGACCAGATATCAGAGCAATTTGAGAAAATTGAATCTAAGAATATAGTTGATCCTCAGAGATTCTTCGTGGAATTTTACAAGAGTCAAAAAGAACTTATTCTCATGGTCCCAATCAAGTGACCCATTTTATGGCCTAATATCGTATTTCCATGCATAGTTAAATCAGGCGTGCTGTTTCACAACTACAGAAATGCCAAAATTTACTAATATTCGACGGTGTGACGAATACTTTGTGAGGTAGTACGTATGTCTTGAAAAAATGTTAATCTTCTCATTTTTGAAGTGTTGTTGGTCTTTTGCCACCATTTTGCGATGTGTTAACTCTTTTTACAATGTCCAATTACCTGTGTAAGCAATAAAATGGAACCAATTTTTTTCTCTGAAAAATAACCCTTGGTTAATGGGAAAAGATATCACTTAGCAGCCTTAAATTATTTCTTTCAGTTTCACACTCTAAAATTTCTTACAATATTAGTTGTTTTATCTAGCAAATCAGATGTATCACTGAACACCAGAACCCGAATTTCCCTTTCAATGAGAATCAACTCAAGCATTGATGTCAAGGTAACATCTTGTTTCTTGAGCATAAATGCGCCGGGTGACCCTTTGAGAGAGATCAAATTAGGGGACCTGGAGATATAACATAGCTCTATGAATTCGCCACCACGTGTTTCTTCCTTTAAACGAACAATCAAGAAAACTGAAGATATGGATACCAAAAAAGGGAACATGCCATTAGGTGATATGATTGGCATTCTTTCAATTGTTATGTCCAGATTGCAAAATCCTCTTTCAGTAAGATACTTGTAGACTGTGTCTTCCATGTCCTATGTATGAGAAATTGTATCTATGATCTGAAGTTCAATAGGGCCAACATCTTCAATCGGTCTGAATAAGTAAATAGTTGTACTGCAGTCACCTCTGTTTTCAAGCAATAATATATGGCCGTCTGACACTGTATAAAGGTCAAGTTCTTCCATTAAAAGTGAATAATAGCCCTTATCTGAAAACGAATTAGCAATGCTTTCTTGCATAGTGTAGAGAGCTTTCTTAGTCTCATCGTCATAACTACCGAGCAGAAGGATGAACATTAAAGATTCACGCACTCTTTACAAGTTTGTCTCCAATTCTTAAGGAGATTATTTTCCCATCTTGGGTTAGTGCTGCCTCATACTTTCCTTTTTTATCTTGACCAAAAGGTTTCACTGTTTCATACTCTCCAATTACACTGTAGCCGGTATTTACCTCATCAAGAAAATCTACTGTTACGCTATTTGAAAACACGGGTTCGTTGATTGCTGAACTGATGGTATTGGCAATTATGGTTTTGAGTTTCCAGATATCGCTTGAGGCAATTGGCATTTATCTCACCAGTGTTGAAAAGAGTGATCTCATCTTATCGTTAAAAATATAGTGATTACCAACTTTCTTAATGATATCCCTATCCATTAGATATTTCAAATGAAAACTGACTGTATTGGGATTTAGTCTAATACCAAAATGTTCATCGGTTGATTTTACAATCTCTGTCCAGGTCAGATCTCTTTTAAGCATAAGTTCCCTGAGCATAAACAATCTCTTTTCATTCTTTATTGTCTCACCAAGAATTGTAATTTCATTGTTTTCCATATAACTAGAATACTGGGGTCAATATTAACTTAATTATAGTTAACTTCATTACTATTAACTTAACCACTTTATCCAGAAAGCTGAAGGGTTATAGAGGATAGGTAGGGAGTTGAACCCTATTAGATGGGATCTGCAGTCCCACGCATCACCGCTCTGCCACCTATCCGTACTTCACGGTATTTTCAATGGTTTTATTAATTTTGGGCTTTTAAACTAGGGGCTATTTATGGGCGTCATAAAGTTTAGTTGATTTTTTCCATAATACGGATTTCAACAATCTTATCATCCCACATTTGAACCCGGGAATAGTGCGTTTTTAACTCAGAGCTATTATTGCGTGGCATCTTCAATTTTCAAATTACAAACAAGGATTCGATATGATTTATTTTGAGAGTAATGTGTTCCTCACTCTCCCAGCTTTGAAGAGTGCTTCCCACTTCGAAGACTGCTGGTGGAATTTCCACAGGTTTGAATTTCTTTTATTCCAAAGAAACTCTATCCTTACTGGTAGGTCGTGTGACTTCGCACACTCAGGCACGCGTGAAGCAGTACGACATCCCACCTCTTTAAAATTGGTCTGTCATAGGGTTGAACGTGTACTGGGATTGATAACAAGCTTTCGCTTGTTTCCATCCACTTTCCTGTGAAAGGGGAATTCCTGCTCGAAACATTAAATATTATCTATTCATAATTGTATGAATTTTATGCGAATAATCTTTCATATTCATGAGCCAGATTTTTCAATAGAATCGCATGGAGCAGTACCCGGCTATTTCAAGAAAACAATATTCAGGAAGAATACGCATGGCTTCGAACTCGACGCACACATCATTGAAGTTGGTAGGTCAATTGTGGAAGTATCATCGCTTCATGAACTCCTTTTTGTTTCATTCCCAGATTCCATTGAAAAGTCATGTGGATTCAAGGAACCTTTAAATGAATACAAAATCACGGAATTCCTCAAATTTTCAGAATCTCTTATGCTCCAGGAAAGGTTCTGGGAATCCCATGTTATACTGGAAAACTTGTGGAAATTATCAGAAGGCAACAGAAAATCTTACTTTCAGGGATTAATATTGTTATCAGCATCCATGGTACAATATCAAATGGGCAGAGAGACAAAAGCATACAGTATTTATCAAAGATCATATGAGCTGATCCAGCAATCAAAGATCAACAGTAAGCTACTTGATCATCTCCCACATAGATTTTCTTACCCAATCTCATTCAATTTTGAATCGATGTTTCCAGATCAAAAATGAAATGGTATATAAGAAAGATATTTATCGCTTTCAAACATTGACGCAGGATGAGTTATATCAGGGATGTCCTCAATGAGGAACATGACGGCAGTGCAGTTCATCTCAGAGGCTGGGTTTACAGGACGAGAAGTAGCGGCAAACTTTCTTTCATTGTATTAAGAGATTCAACCGGAATCATTCAATTGCTTGCCAGTACAAGGAAGCTTCAGGATGATAAGTATAGGGAGATCTCATCTCTAACCATAGAGAGTAGCCTTGAGGTGATGGGTATCCTTAGGAAGGATGACCGTGCACCCACGGGTTATGAGGTGGAGATTGAAGACTTCAAGCTATACCAGAGAAATGAAAACTACCCTATAACAAAGGATCAGGGAGAGGAATTTCTCCTGGACAACCGGCATTTATGGGTAAGAAGCAGAGAGTTCACAGCAATGATGAAGGTCAGATCAACCGTCTTCAAGGCATTCGCAGATTTTTATTTCAAGCATGGATACTATGAAGTTCATACACCTTTCATGGTGTCAACCGCTGCTGAAGGTGGTTCTACGCTCTTCAAGGTTCCATTTTTTGATGAAGAGGTATATCTAACACAGAGCTCCCAGTTTTACCTTGAAACCATGATCTTCAGCCTTGAAAACGTATTCACAATCGCACCAAGTTTTAGAGCGGAAAAATCAAGGACGTGGAGGCATCTGACTGAATACTGGCATGGAGAGGTGGAAGCTGCATGGCTGCACAATGAGGATATGATGCAGGTGGAAGAACAGATGATTGAGTACATTGTACAGGAAGTAGTGAAGAACAATACGGAAGAACTTAACGCTTTAGGCAGGGATGTAGAGTTTCTGAAAAGGATAAAAGCACCATTCAGAAGAATAAGGTACGCAGACCTCATTAAAATGACCGAATCATGGGGACTTGGAATGAAGTATGGGGACGATCTAGGGGCGGACGAAGAGAGGGCAATCATGGTGCACTTTGATCAACCCATATTTGTAACGCACTACCCTTCTAAGCTTAAGACTTTCTATCATATGCCGGACCCGGATAATCCGGATGAAATCCTCTGTCATGATATGCTTGCACCTGAAGGATACGGAGAAATTGTGGGAGGAGGTGAGAGGATATCCGACCTCAATCTTCTTGAAAAGAGGATGGAAGATTATGGGCTTAACAAGGACAACTACTACTGGTACCTGGACCTGAGAAGATACGGGAGTGTTCCACACTCTGGCTTTGGGTTGGGGCTCGACAGGTTAGTGCTTTGGATCCTTCATCTGGACAATATCAAGGAAGCCATACCATACCCGAGAACAATAAGGAGAACAAAACCATAGGACTTGATATCTGTTGTCGGACTTTACAGATGCACTTTGGGGAAGGAATCATCACAGAATACCGGTCTGGTTCATGCGGCAGGCGGGCCGTTACCTGGAGGGTTACAGTAATCTCAGAAAAACAATGTCCATAAAGGAACTGTGCATGATCCCGGAAATCATTGAAAAAATAACATATGAACCTGTGAGGGAGCTGGGTGTTGATGCAGCAATAATATTCTCGGACATAATACTTCCCGCAGAGGGTCTGGGTTTCACGGTAGACTTCAAGGAGAACCTGGGTCCTGTTATTGGGAACTCACTGGTCGGGGAAAGATCAATGAAGAACCTTCATGGTTTCATAAGTTCTGAATTCAAATATCCGCTTGATAAATCAATAACGTATTTCAGGGAAAAACATCCTGAGGTTCCTGTTATAGGTTTTGTGGGAGGACCCCTGACCATAGCATCGTATCTTATGGCAGGCTCTTCAGACCGTGATCTGTCAATGTCAAAAAGGATCATGGGAACAGATCCCGCATCATTCACCAGTATCATGAAATTGGTCACCGGGATGGTCATCGAGGTTTCAAAACTGCAAATCAGGTCAGGAGCAATCGCCATCCAGATATTTGACAGCTGGTCCGGAAATCTCTCTCCGTATACATTTTCAAGCTTGGTCAAACCTTACCTGGAAGATATTGTCTCCGAGATATCAGGCTCTGTTCCATTGATTTATTTCAGTACTTCAACAGCTGGTCTTCTTCCTGTTATTTCAGGATTAGGCTTCGATTTTCTCAGCCTGGACTGGAGGCTGGACCTCAGGGATATCAGTGAAAGGTACGGACCAGGTATGGGATACCAGGGAAATCTCGATCCATCACTTGTTGAAAATTTTCCCGCCAGGGCTTTTTTAGAGGCAAAACTCATTGCTGAAAGCATGAAATCATCAGACAGGTATGTTTTCAACCTGGGACATGGCGTGCTGCCGGGAACCAAAGTGAAAACTCTTAAGAAAATTGTGGAAATAGTCCATGGCGTGGAAAGATAGGTATGAAACATGCAGTTCTTTTAATGGCTTACGGTTCCCCCACAAGTCTTGATGAGGTTCCAGAATACCTTTCCAGCATCTACGAGGGCAAACCTGTTCCTGAATACGCAATGACTGAAAATATGGCAAAATACAGGATGGTGGCTGGGATATCGCCATCCAACGCAATTATTGATTCACTTGTCAGCAAGGTTGGTAAATTGTTGAGGTCTCGGGGTGATTACATGGTATATTTGGGCAACAAGCACTGGAGACCTTCCCTTGAAACTGCTGTGAATCACATCCAGAATGATGGAGCAGATGAAATCATAGCCATACCATTATTCCCATTTGAATCGCAAAATGTTGTAAACTCATACAGAAAACCGCTGGAAGAGGCAATGCATAAAAAGAATTTCATCTGTATGACCAGATTTGTAAATGGATTTTCAAATGAGGAAGGTTTTATAAAAACATGGGAGAAGAGAATAACTAAAGACGATGTTTCAGACTCTGAAACACTGTTTCTCTTCTCTGCGCACAGTCTTCCTCTGTTTCAGGACGAATCAAAATATAACGAGGCGTATTTCTCATTTTCAAGAAAAATTGCAGGTAAAACCGGAATCAAAAATTATGATATTGGGTATCAGAGCAGGGGCAAATACGGAAAAGCATGGCTTGAACCATCCGTATTTGATGTGGCAACGACCTGGAAAGACAGAGGTATAAGAAAAATAACAACAATACCTGTTGGTTTTGTATACGACCATCTAGAGATAAAATACGATCTGGATTATGAGTTTGGAGGTTGGGTGCGTAACCATGGGATGGAATACAGTAGAATTGATCCTCCCAATGATTCAGATGAAATTGCCGAAGTTTTTGCAGATCTTGCGGTTTCCGGTTCCTGATCTTCCCGGGATCAGATAACTTCCATATACTTCCCCGATATCTGGATTTATGAGTTCTCTTACAGTTTTCGTTTTTAATATTCCTGAGATTCTCAGAGAAGTTTCCAAGAAAAACACTGACAGTGATATAACCATACATTCAAGAAAGGACGGAGACCTTATAACAACATTCCTGGAACCATCCAGGTTTCCTGAAAAACTTTCATCTCTCACAGACTGTATATACCCCTCCGATTACGCAATTGTTGGAGTAGATACAATTGACAGGAGTTTCGGAGAAGCCCTTATGGCACTGGACCTTATGGGGAAAACACACGGAATGATGGTTGCATCCAGTGAAGAGAATGCCGAAAGGGCGAAAAAAATTGCCAGAGGAACAGTACTTGAAGGTTATGAAATCTATTCAGGAAGCCCCATGGGTGTAGTTGAGAGGCTTATCCAGTTCAAGCCGCAGAGAGAGCAGAGAGGTACACTTGTGATCATCGATCACTTTTTCCAGGTAAAGAGCGTGGGAACCGTGATTCTGGGCTTTGTCCTGTCAGGAAAACTCAGCAAGCACCAGAAGCTATTCATTTCAGGTCTGAACGTTGAGGTTCAGGTGCGATCCATACAGATGCATGATGTTGATGTAGATGAGGCTGAGACGGGTTCAAGAGTCGGGGCTGCACTTAAAAACGTTGATGCCGATGAACTTCAGAGAGGAATGTTTCTCTCCGATTCAGTGCTGAAACAGGAGAAGGAAATATCCGGTAGGGTAGTTTATCACAGTGCACTTAAAAGAGTACCAGATGGCGATTTTGAGATATTTGTATCTGACGAGATGATCTACCAGAGGGGACAGATGGTGAGTGGAAAAATGGTGCTGGATCGTCCAATTCCGGTTGTTAATAAAAGTATACTGTTCTCCAATCCAAATCTGTCACCAAGGGTTTTGGGGAAGATGGAGATTTCAGATTAGGGTTAAACCGTTATTCTAAGGTATTTGCTTTATAAAAAAGAGTCATAAAATTCTATTTGCCATCTTTTTTTCGATCATATCCCTGCTCCCTATGTCATGCCTGACAAAGTAGTTCCCCTTGATTATGTGCAGATTATCCTCCACCACATCTGACGCTTCGGGTATTGTATCCGCGATTCCAACCATCGCCAGAGATCTGGAAGTTGACATCTCCACTCTTTCAAGAGTTCCTGAAACAGCGGCATAATAAAGCCTCAGGTTATCTGGCAGGAGTTTCCTTTCGACTGTAAGCATTCCACCTTCGGGCTTTGTTCCATAGCCTCTGGGGACAACATATTTCAGTACAGTTGCCTTCTTTTCAAATTCGGCATCCCTGTTGAGTTTTTGGTCAGCAATTCCAAAGAAGATATCGCATATATCGGTCTTCATCAGAGACAGGACGTTCATTGATTCAGGATCAGCAAACCTGGAGTTTATCTCTATTACAACCGGACCATTTACAGTCTCCATGAACTGTCCGTAAAGAATGCCGGTGAAAGGTCTCCCATCATTCCTGAGTGCATTTACGATTTTTACAAGTATATCAAGGGCTTTTTCAACAGTTGATTTTCTTATAAATGGGAGACCGTCAGGTCCAGATATGGACCCCATACCACCTGTGTTTGGACCGGTGTCATTTTCATAGGCTCTTTTGAAATCCTGAACGATTGGCATGGGTGCAACGTGAGTTCCGTCAGTGAAAACCTGTAACGAAAACTCCTCTCCCACAGATCTTTCCTCCAGGAGTACTTTTCCGTCTCTCCCTATAATTTCAGTTCCGTATCTGATAGCTTCCTCAGTGGTTCCGATCTGGTCGCCCATTACTCTAACACCCTTCCCCCCGGTGAGACCTATGGGTTTAATCGCATACTGTTTCCCACTCTTGATCAAAAACGAACTGAGATCTCTGGCGCTGGTGAAAACCCACGAGGGAATATTTCCAGGAATATTGTATCTGGTCATCAGGCTTCTCATGAATTCCTTGGAGGTCTCTATCATAGCTGCTTTCCTATCAGGAGATGCAACAGGTATGCCGCTTGACCTCAGGTTTTCCACAAGTGGTGTTTCAAGAACAGGGTCGGGTCCAACAAATGCTAGATCAACACCTTTCTCAAGGGCAAAATCTAGTATGCTGTTAAAATCGGTTTCATCACACACCAAGTATTCCTCTGATAGCGACATTATTGAAGGGTTTCTGTTCTTAATGGCAGAATATACCGCAGCACCACTTTTCACCAGCTGCCTTGCAACTGCATCCTCTCTCCCACCACTTCCAACCAGAAGTACCTTATTTTGCGTCATTCAGTCCCTCACGGTTATTCGATCGTAATTCTTCAAGTTTCTTTTTGTTCACGTTGAAATAAGTAAAGAATTTTTTTGTGACAGCAAAAATATCGGCATTTCCCACTCTTTTAACAGTTATGAACTTTTTTTCCAGGAGTGCATCTGACAGTACCTCATACCTGCTCCCAAACCTTTCACGAAGATCTGTACGGTTTGTGTGGTCTCTTGCCGCTATGAATCCAAGAATCTTCAACTGTTCACGGCTCAGCTCCCTCTCCGCTACCCTGTCTGCAAGTTCGGAATATTCAGGCTTGAGCTGAATCCTGTATTTTATCCCAATTCTGGCAACCTCTATTGCCCCCTCCCTCTTTTCGTATTCACGGACCAGAGACCTAACGACTTTTGAGATCACTGGCCCCGGCATCTCAAGCAAGTCCGAGATATCCTTCACTGAAAGTGGTACACTGGAGGAAAAAAGAAGTGTTTCAACCTTATTTTTAATATCCATCATGCTATAATAATTTAAATGGATAAAAGAGATTCGCATGATTCAGGAAACATGAGAACATCTTCATCTGTTCTCAGAAATTGAAACCGATAAATTTCAATATTAAGATCTCACTTTTTCAACACAACAGTACAGTTTTGCGCGTCAGATTCATTGGCAGCATTAACTACTTTTACCACTATTTCTCCATCTTTTCCCGTTGCTATTGCGCTCTTTCTCCCATGTACAAGATCAACAAAAGCACTGATCTCCTTCTCGTACAGGTTTCCTTCGCTGTATTCTTTCAGTGTCTCACCGTTCTTTTTGAGTTTACATGAAACTGTTGTCCCAAAAACATTCTCTGCCACAAGTGTTGATATGCTTCCATGAACGACAAGACTGTTGCTTGCGCCTGATATGGATCTGGAAGACAATGCCTCCCCAACAATATCGCCGTACTGCATTATTACAGTTTCAGTATCTTCAATGACTTTTCCTTTTGGTCTCTTTATTCCATAAACCATGTCGGGTTCCTTCCCGAGCACATAATTAATGGTATCAATGACATGGACTCCTGTTCCCATTACAGAACCTCCTCCTGCTTTGTCCTCCTCTGACCACCATTTACTGTCCGGGTTAGTTCGTGTACCTCTGGAAAGGTGTGCCCAGGTTCCGTGCACATGAGCTATTTCCCCGATTTCACTACCTGAAATCATCTTTTTAATGTCTTCTATGGCTGGGTTGAACCTCATGTGAAAGCCCAGGGCAAGTTTCAGTCTTCTTCTAGAGGCAATTTCAACGAGTTTTACTGCATCTTCATTCTTCAGGGTCATCTGTTTTTCAAGAAGTACATGTTTTCCCTGTTCAAGGGACCTCACAGCATGTTCGAAATGCATAAAATTTGGGGATGATATATAGACTGCGTCAAACTCAGAATCCCTGAAGAATCGGTCCAGGTTGTCATAAGGTTTTGAGTTGTATTTTACGCTTTCATTTTTTGCCTTACCCATATTTCTGCTGTATATGGCAGAAATCTCATTACCTGATGATTTTATGGCAGGCATGACCCTGTTGATTGCATGATTGCCCAGACTTATGATGCCAAATTTCATGAAAGTGAATCCTGTTCTGCGCTTAAAGGTTTATCCATCTCACGACGAATCTTAACGTTTGTTTGACTCCAGTGCTGGCACTGTCCAAGTATGCAGTTAATTCCATTCTTTCCAATAAACTAAAATTTATAAGACGTGCGGCTCTGCATGGTCTATGACCGAACAAGTGTTCGTAAAAATCAGGAAGGATGATTCAGAGGAGAACCTGTCTATTCCGCTTTCCAATGAAAACAGGGACCTGAAGCCAAGGTCAATGTTTACAATATGGTTCGCATCAAACCTTACCATAGGTGATTTTGCGGTCGGTTTCATTCCAATATATCTTGGTCTCGGGATTGAAGTCAGCATTGCAGCGCTTGCAATTGGAAGCTTTCTGGGAGCCATACTTCTTGGTATCATGAGTTCCACGGGGCCACGTTCAGGACTTCCTCAGATGGTTTCCAGCAAGTTCGCCTTTGGTGTCAGGGGTTCAAGGGCAATGTCATCACTTCAGTGGGTGAACACGGCAGGTTGGCTCTCGGTTAACCTCATACTGGCAGCTTTTGCCCTCAGCGCACTGTTCCATGGACTTTACTTTGTGATCTCACTTGCAGTGGTGGCCATTGTTGTTGCACTTGCCGTATCTCTTGGTCACAGGGGGATACACACATTTGAAAGAATTCTTTCACTTGTGCTTGGCATTCTGTTCCTTTTCATAATATTCATCTCATCCTCCCACCTGTCTGCATTGACATCATACAGTCCGGGCTACAGCGTCACCGCAGCCGTTGGATTTGGAATAGTTCTTGCGTCATCATTTTCCTACATAATGTCGTGGGGTCCATATGCTTCCGATTATTCCCGGTTTATTCCGTCAGGGTTTTCGGAGAGAAATGTTTTTACATGGACTTTCGTGGGTTCCTTTGTAGCGTCAATCTGGGCTGAAATCACGGGCCTTATGGTCGCGGTAATATCTGGGAATCCAAACGGAAATCCAGCAGTAGATCTGGCGTCGATCATGGGGAGATTTGGATACATAGGCCTTATTTCCATATTCCTAGGGGGGCTCTCTGCCAATGCCCTTAATCTTTACTCAAATTCAATTTCGCTCAGAAGCACGGGGATAAAGATCAGGCGTGGTTTCATCATAGGCATGGTAACAGTATTTTCCATTGCACTTGGAATTATAGGGTACAATAATTTCTACGCATTTTACGAAACATTCCTTTTCATACTGGACTACTGGATAACTCCATGGATAGGGGTCATGATTGCAGAATTCTTCATAGTGGGCAGGATTTCGAAAAGATCCGGAATAAGTCCCGGTTTCAAAAAAATCGGGTTTGTTTCTTACGTTCTGTCGATTGTGGTATCAATACCATTCATGAATCCAGGTGTGATCTTTATCGGGCCTGTTTCCAGCCTTTTAGGTGGAGTTGACACAAGCTATTATGTGTCATTTGCAGCAGCAGTAATACTCTACTCAGTGCTTTCAAGGCATTATGACATTACAGGAATAACAGGTAAAAATTTAGGTAAAACGGGTGCATAACACCCCATGGTTATATATTCGGACAGAACACTCGTCGATCTGGTTCAGAAGGGTCTGATCATCTCGGAAAATTTCTCAGCGGAAAGCGTGACACCCAATGGTTATGATCTCAGGGTTGGAAAAGTGAGGATTCCTGGAAGTGAGGATTCCGAGACGGCTGAAATCCCTCCAATGACATTCTTTCTCGTTTCAACACTGGAGTACATGAACATCCCTCGAAATGCCATGGGAGAACTCTGGATCAGGTCTTCATACGCCAGAAGAGGAATCATTGCATCGTTTGGCGCAGTTGATTCTGGCTTCAGGGGAAATCTAACACTTTCATTTTTCAACAGTTCAGCGGTTACGGTGAAGATATGCAGGGGAGATAGAATTGCACAGATCGTCTTCCAGAGCATGGATACGGAAGCTGACAGAAAATATGATGAGAGATCCGGTAATTATCAGAACAGTAGAGGAATAGTCTCGGGGGTCGAAGAGGTTTGATATTTCAATACGACACGCTGAGAAGGTTCAGGAATACTTTAAGTTCTTTGAAGAATTCCAGACATCCGGGTTCAGGAAAGGGATGATCGGGATGGGTTTCAGGGATGTTGATTTTGAAGTCACGGAGACCGTGAAAGGGACTGTTGAGGAGATCTGGAAACTAGCTTCAAACGATGATCTGATAACACAGTTCTGGCATGGCACGAGGGAACTGAAAAAGAACAATGATGGTACGTTTACTGTCCGGTTTGCTTTCCCTGCAACTGGAATAATGAAAATCGAGAAGGACACAGAGAATCACATAATAAGGGAAATTTATCTCTCAGGACCGTTCAAGGGCACAAAAGAATTAAAACTCGAAAAAACGGGAGAAACCCAGTGTACCGTGACCTGGAAAATAAAACTCTCCACATTACTTGCTTTCAGGAAGGAATCCCTGAAAAAACATTTCATGGAGGGGACTGTTAACGCAATCAGAAGAATGGATGATTACACTGTGACAGAATCTTGATCATCCTGAATCTCTGAAACTTTCCTTGCCGGTACATCGTATTCAATCATTTCTTTGCTGGCGTATGATTCCGGGAATATGGCACGTGCCTCTTCGACAAGAATATCAGTTCTTTCGACACGGGGGCTGTAATGGAACAGGTATAATCTCTTGACTTCAGCTTTCAGTGCAATTTCAGCAGCCTGCCTGGAGGAACTGTGCCCAAACTCATTTACCTTCGGTTCAAGGGTTGAATCGGTTGTGGTATCATGTATGAAGACATCTGCATCCTTTGCAAACTCAGCCATGTTCTCCATTGGCCTGGTATCACCGGTATAAACCACTGTTCTTCCATGCCTTATCCCGGCTGAGACCTCTTCCAGCCTGAAAAGTCTACCGTCATGGATAACTGTGCCATCCCTTCTGAGCTTTTCCAGCAATATGCTGGGTATTCCGATCTTCTTTGCCTTCTCTCCGTCAATCTTTACAAGATCATTTTCGTGGAATCTGTAGCTGTATGCTGGAACGGGATGGTCATTCATGTGGGCAGTTACCGTGAAAGAACCGAAATCATACTCACGGTTCAGCAGTAGTTCGTTCAGCGTTATCCTGAAGTTCAATGAATAGAAACCCACATTCAGTGCATTGCTGAGGATGCTTATGGCACCCGGAGGCCCGTAAATATTCAGTTCTTTCTCTCGTCCATTGAAGGACATACTCTGTACCAGTCCAAGGAGTCCAAGGAAATGGTCACCGTGAAAATGTGTAATGAATACATTATCGATCTTCATAAACGAAATACTGCTCTTCATGATCTGCTTCTGTGTACCTTCCCCACAGTCAAGCAGGTTCAATGTGTCGTCGATCTGTAGCGCCACAGCAGGCAAACCACGCCCGGGGAAAGGCCAGGATCCTCCTGTACCGAGAAATGTTATCTTAACCGTTGAAGCCATTGAACCTGATTCCTGATCCTTTAATTATGATTTCCCAGCCTGTGCGGGACGCATAATGGATCTGCTCAGTGCAAATGGGATCTCCTCCACGGTTTTAACACCTGAATACCGGTTCAGGTATTCCCAGAGATAAGTGTCCACGGAACCCCCAGAACTCATGAAGAATTTCTCTATGTCGTCCCTCAATCTTCTTCCCCTCCTGTCAAAATCTGTCAGAATGATTATGGCGTCATGTTTCAATCTCAACTCTTCCGAGAATCTTATGATACTCAGGCCTTTGTTGAAGATTATTATCTCCCCGGTAAATTCAATTTCCCGAAGGCTGTTCACATCATTTTTACCCTCAACAACAACAGGTACATTCAGGTTTTTCTCTCTGTACTTCTCAATAATTTTCAGCATTCCCGTGTGGTCAGGCTGCATTGATTGCATAAATAATACAAGTGAATAAAGTTTAGCATAGTCGCATGAACCAATTACAGGCGTTTGGATCGGTTCAATCCCAGAACCTCTTGTTTTTGGCAAACTCCATCTCTGCAGTTAGAATGGACCTTATCATGTCGTCATCACTGGAATAGCTCACTTCCAGAAGCCTGGAGGCCGTCTCCGGACCGATGCCCCTGGCAGCCAGGACAATGATTGCCTGCATCCCTCTCTCCCTTATGAGGTGAGCATTCTTGGATACTCTCTTTCTCGTCTTTGCTGCATCATAGTTTTTTTCATCATACATCATTTCCCTTTCAAAGGGGGAAAGGGACGCTACAAGGCTGCTTCCGCAGGCAGGGCATCGTATTCCCTTTATCTCCCTTATCTTCTGCGTTCTCACGTTACCACAGGAAGTGCAGTAGAGTGTAACCTCCTCATTCATGAGTCTCTTCTTGACAGTATCAAGTATTGTCTTTGTGGGCTTTAGCGGAGCAACTCTCTCTGAGTAGTGCCTGAGGAACACCTCGGATCCAGGCGAAATCCCGTCCCTGCCGTCAAACTGGATCTCGTTCCTCTGGATTCTGATAAGATAGTCCTTAAGGGCATCCATATCCATATAATCAAATACAAGTTTTCTTATGGAATCGCTGAAAAGTGGAGATTCCCTGTAGGCGTCAACTATCTTCTCAAACCTTATCCTGTTTAGATCCGCATCGTTGCTTATAACCCCGAACTTCTTGGCCTCGTAAAGGAACACTCCACTGAAAAATCGTGACCTTCTTGCGGAGCTTTTCACATATTCCTCAATCTTTCCAGGGTCGATGCCCCTTATGATTCTCTCCATTTCACCCGGGTTGATTTTCCTTGAACTTCTTACATATATATGATAAGGTGAATAGTCCATTTCCACGCTTTCCCCTGTAATTGAGGTTACAATGAGGGACAGAATTTCGGCAAGTGCAAAGTTTCCCTTTGTGCCAAGGAGAATCTGGATGATGTTCTCTCCTCCCCTGGTTTCAATCACAACCCTCTCCATTGTGGCGTTTCTGGACCCATACCACTCCTTAAGCCGATCCACAGAACCGGGGGACACAAATGATGGTACAAGAGATATCTTCCGGTTATCTGATACCCTTGTGGTGACATCCATCAGGACAGGAATATCTTCACCTGACCATTTTGGAGCTATGGCTGCTGTCGCAAACGGTTCAACAAATATCTTCTCACTGTCAAGGCGTATGGTCCTCCATGTAGATCCCTTGATTACAAAATAGCTGCCCGGTTCTATCTCATCTATTACATATCGTTCATCAAGTGTTCCTATGAACTTCTTGTTTATTATGTCAATTACCTTGTAATTTTTCTCACTGGGAATCATGGATATATTCTCAAGATAATAGTTTAAAATTCCTCTTCTCCTCCTGATCTCATTGTTCTCAAACCATATCTTACCCGTCGAGGCCAGGAATTCCAATGTCCGAACGTACTCATCCCTTTCAAGCGTTCCGAAAGGATAGGTGTTTGTAACAGTGGTGTAAAAACTGTCAGCATCAATTTTTCCCTTTATATTTATCTCCGATATTACCTGATTTACAACAGTGGCAAGAGAGTTTTTCCTTATTGCAATGTTCTCAAGGTGTCCTTCCTGTACGTGGGAGATAATGGCCAAAGCCTCTTCCAGCTCAATTATGTCGCTGCAGACCACCTCCCCTGTTGAAATCTTCTCTATCCAGTGCCCTGATCTTCCCACTCTCTGGATGAGCTTGTTTATCTGTCTTGGGGAATTGAACTGGATCACAAGGTCTGCAGAACCTATGTCAATACCAAGTTCCAGTGAGGAAGTGCATATAAGTGCCTTCAGGTCTCCGCGTTTGAAACTGGTCTCCGCTGTTTCTCTGGCATCCCTGGAAAGGGAACCGTGGTGAACCTGTACAGGTATATCGCCAAAATACATCTTCAGCCTGAACGCTATATCCTCCGCAACATTTCTTGTGTTTACAAAGACCAGCGTTCCTTTATGGCTGTTGATCAGGTTCCAGATATGCAGAATTGATCCGGCATAATCGTCTTCACAACCCATTTTCTCGGATGCATCCGGTGGAGCTTTTTCAGGTATCAGGACATTTATATCCATGATCTTCCTTGGTGTGGCGGAAACGATCACAGCATCCTTCAACGGAGACAGATACCTGGCAAGTTCCCCAGGATTTCCAACAGTAGCAGAGAGTCCGATAAGCTGGAAATCACCGCAAATTTCACGCAGTCTCGAAAGGCCAATTGAAAACTGCGAACCTCTCTCATTCTGGGCTGTCTCATGCAACTCATCGACTATGACATATTTCAGGCTTGAAATGACCTCCCTCAATCTTTTCCCATTGAGAAGTATCTGGAGTGATTCCGGTGTGGTTACAAGTATGTCCGCCGGATCAACCACTATTTTTCTTCTTTCAGAAAGAGATATATCACTGTGCCTTACCTGGACCCTTAAACCAAGAAGATCGCCGTACCTTATGAGCCTTGATACCATATCACGGTTAAGTGCCCTCAGGGGGGTTACAAATAAAGTTGAAATCTGACGCGGTTTTTCCCAGAGTAACCTGCTGAACAGAGGGAGCATGACCGCTTCAGTTTTTCCGGTACCGGTTGGTGAGACCAGGAGAGCGTTCTCCCCGGCAAGCACATGTGGTATCAATTTTTCCTGGGCCTCAGTAAGCTTTCCTATCCCAAGCTTCTCAATCATGCCCCTTACTTCTGGATGAAGAAGGTCCAGTGATTCGCTGACAGTCCCTTCCATGCTTTCTAATCCCTCATTGAGACACTGGCTGCTATTATTATCGGGTCCCATACCGGGCCAAATGGTGGTGAATATCCAAGATCCCCATAGAACAGATCTTCCACGGTGAAACCTCCCTGAATTGCCATTGCGAGAGCATTCAGTCTCCAGGCACCTGAGTCCCGTGATACTACCTGCCCACCGAGAATCCTGTCGTCTTCCTTAGAGATGAGGATCTTGACATAAACATCTTCGGCACCGGGATAATAACCTGCTCTGCTCTTTGCCTTAACCATCGTCTCCCTGAACTCTATACCTTTCCTTTTAAGTTCTCTGCTGTTCAATCCTGTGAAACCAACCTCGAGATCAAGAATCTTCACAAGTGTGGTGCCCAGAGATCCAGGGAATTCCATTGGCTTACCTGATATGCAGGAACCAGCCACTCTCCCCATTTTGTTTGCAACCTGGGCCAGTGGCTGCCAGTCAGTGGTTCCAGTTACAAGGTCAGTGGTTGTGGCTACATCTCCTGCAGCATAGATGTCAGGGTCTGAGGTCTGCATTGATCTGTTAACCAGTATCGCTTTATCCATGAATAATTCAAGGCCCGCCATTCTCGCAAGCTCCACATTGGGCGTTATTCCCACCGCAAAAATAACTGCATCCGCTTCCAGATTGCCTGTCGTGGTCTCTATGTTAAGCCCATGATCATCTTTTTCCGTGATCTTGCTCACCATTGAATTTCTGACAACATCTATTTTTGAAGAAAATTCTCTGTCAACATGTATTCCTATGTCATCGTCAAGTTTCTGGAGAATTCTGGAATGTTTGGAAATAAGTGTGACCTGCTTACCATGTTCATGAAGTGCAGATGCAAGTTCCAGGCCAAGAACTCCGTCACCCACAATCGCAATGTCATTGCTATTTTCGGTTATTTTTTTTGCATATTCCCCGCTT
Organism: Thermoplasmata archaeon; assembly: GCA_021847855.1. The sequence continues at coordinate 17,643 of JAJZOT010000001.1, forward strand.
TCGAGGCTCCTCACTGCAAATACATTCCTCATACCCATCCCGTCCGGTAAATTTGCCCTTGCACCGGTCGAAATGAGGAGCTTGTCATATTTCATTTTTCTACCGTCATGAAGGACCACGGTCTTCTCGGCCCTGTCCAGTGCGTCCACCCTGATTCCGGACTGCACATCGATTCCCCTCTTCACGGTGAATTCAGTCAGGGGATAGTGAAGAAGGCTGGCCGCATCGGGAACCAGTCCCTGAATAAAGTATGGAATCCCGCATTCTGCATAGGAAACATACTTCCCGCTTTCAAGAACGGTTACAGAGATGGAGGGATCAGTGCGTTTAGCTTTTGATGCCGCAGACATGCCTGCCGCACCTCCACCGATAACGATAAAATTCATGCAACCTTATTATGTGAAAATAGATAAATTCTCCCAGATAGGGAGAAAAGGTATGCTGAAGATTCTTATTTATTCACGATTTGATGTCGTGGGAGCCCTGCACAGGCATGTTTTACCGCAGTTGTTCTGGACAAAGGAAGGGCAGTCAGGGAGAATGTCAGTTTTGTCGGAAGCAATGGAATATTCAATCTCCTGTATTCTTTCCAGGATTCTCTCTTTCAGCAACGGAAGATCCCTGAATCTTACCCTGTAGCATTTTACAACTTCCCGGTTGTTCTTGAATCCAATGAGCAGGTATCCGGTATCTGAACCGGACAGGCAGCATATCATTGCCAGCCTCAGGATGTAAAAGGGGGATATGGTGGAAACTGAAATTTTCTCTGGTTCATAGCCATAAACCCGGACAAGCGCTGGATAGAGTCTTTCAAAGGTTGTCCTGTGATCTTCCGGGATAGGCATAAGCGAAATGATGGGAACATATCCGAGCGATCTTTCATTGATCCTGATCTCTCGCCTTTCCCTGTACATTCCTGAATTATATACGGCATTGCTGATCATAGCCATGGTTTCATCAGGCATTACTGATTCTGTGTCCTCATCAGGTTCAAGAAGTCCCTTCCGATTTAGATATACTCTCTTAGGAATCAGGAGATCCCAGAGGGAAAAGCTGCCTATCCATGTGAAAGAGGCATTGGCTCTTCCATCTTCCAGTTTTCTCTCCAGATCACGGTTGCGTTGAATTTTTACATGATGAATCAGGAAGGAAGGATCCAGGGAAGGGAGCATACCGCAACTGCAAATGTTGTTGGTGCTGAATTTGCATCCATATTGAAAATACCTGCATCTCCCAAGTGAACTGGGATCGGAATCCTGGATTGATTCCACCATATTTCTCAATCTCTGTTTAACAAATCCAAGAGTGTCCGCATCTTCTCTGATCTTTACGGTGAAAGCCCTGAAAGGTTCATCATGATCCTGTTCATGGTAAACAAGGTAATGTTCCTCTTCAGTCCTGGAGGAAAGGGCCGCATAAAACACAAGTTGCTCCAAATCCTGGGGGTTTCTCGAAAGCACATCAGTTTCGCTGTTTATGTTGTGGGAAGTGGTCTTGAATTCTATTATATGGTTGTCAATGCGGAAATCTAACCTCCCCCTGACACCGTGAAGTCCCACAGCCTCTCCATTTACCTCTTCTTCACGTATTGCTTTCGGTGCAAAGTGCCTGATCCAGGAAAACATCATCTCATGAACATTATTTCCATGCCTGAATTTCTCAATTACTTCAGCATCTTCAGGCACCCCGGGTTTCATGATCTCATAGTATTTTCTGACCGGGTTTACAAGATCAGTTACACCGAACCATTCACGCTGCTGCCCCTTTTCCAAGGATAAATTCTGGCTAAGAGCGCTGGAAGCTGATTGATCGTAATATATCTCTACTATTGACGATCTTGCCAGGGATATCCACTGGTCAACATTTAATGGTCTATGTTCAGCCGTAATGGGATATGCAGGACATAGTTAATTTATTTTTCATCCGGTTGTGTACGCAAAGCCGAAGGTCAATACCCTATATGGCCAGAAATTGAATCACCCAGGGTGAAGAGAACCAGGTCATGCTCTTATCAAAAAAGAGAATCTCTCATTCCCACAAATAAATACCAAATGTTCCGATAGAGGCAGTCACGGTACTACCCAATGAAAACTAAAAGAGAAAAATGGAATAAAATTAGTTAAAGTTCATCATCGTCATCATCGCTGTCATCATCGTCATCATCATAATCACGTCTCTTGAAACTGACCATTTGATGCACCTCCCATGACTGATGCTAATGATATCACATATTTATATTTTTCAGAATGCAGAATCAATATTTTTTATGCTTTACCCTACCACGCAGATATCCTACTGATGAATAGAAGTAAAGGTATTAATTGATAAATGTCAGTACGCTAAATGGTTTGTGGAATCAAAACGTTTTATACGGATTTTAAATACTCGAAATGCGCATGGAAAACAAAAAAGTGAATTTCAGTGAGTGGTATAATGAAATTATCGATATAAGTGGCCTCAGCGATAAGCGTTATCCAGTAAAGGGAATGAATGTATGGATGCCATACGGACTTAAGGCAATGCAGCTGATTGACAATCTAACAAGGAAATACGTGGATAGCATGGATTTTCAGGAGGTAAGTTTTCCAGTCCTGATAACTAGAGGACAGCTTATGGTTGAATTTGAGCATGTGAAGGGATTCGAAAACGAGCTCTTCTGGATCACAAAGGGTGGGAGTGACAAACTGGAGGAGGACATGGCCATGAGACCCACAAGTGAGGCGGCAATATACCCCATGTTTTCCCTGTGGGTAAGGTCCCACACGGATCTTCCTCTTAAGGTATACCAGATCGTAAACGTGTACAGGTATGAAACAAAACATACCCGATCATTCATCAGAATACGTGAAATTCACTTTTTTGAGGCTCATACTGCCCATGCAACATATGAAGATGCTGAAAGACAGATGTCGGAATATCTCTCAATCTGGAAAAAACTTACAGACATGCTATGTCTTCCTTATTTGGTGAACCAGAGACCTGACTGGGATAAGTTTCCTGGAGCAAAGTACACACTTGCTTTTGATACAGTTATGCCCAGTGGAAGATCTCTCCAGATAGGGACAATACACCAGTATGGCACAAATTTCTCAAAAAACTACAACATAACATATGCACTGGACGACGGGAGCCACGAATATGTTTCCCAGACGACATTTGGCATGAGTGAACGTCTGCTGGCAGCAGTAATATCCATACACGGTGACGACACTGGACTCATATTTCCCCCGGATATTGCTCCTATCCAGATTATAATAGTGCCCATTCCGTCAAAGAAGATGGATGTGGCCAGCTACGGTGTAGGGATACTGAATAAACTCATGGATATGGGCTACAGGGTGAAGATGGACAACCGGGATGCCTATACTCCGGGATACAAATACAATGACTGGGAGATGAGAGGGGTTCCCATGAGGATAGAAATTGGTGCAAGAGAGGTCGAGAATTCACACATTACTGTTTCGTTGAGGTCAGAAAGTGGTAAAAAAACCATGAAATATGAGGAATTTTTCGAAAATTTAAGTGAGATGATGAATTCAATAAAGGAGACACTGACTCAAAGGGCAGCTTCAACAATGAGAGATCTCACAGTGAATGCAGCTAAAATTGATGATATAAAAGATCTTGAAAAGATCGTAAAAGCAATCTGGTGCGGAAGTGAGGAATGTTCAAGAAAAATAGAGGAACAGACCGAGATGGCATGCCTGGGACTGAACCAGGAAAGTACAGAAACCGGAAAATGCATAGTGTGTGGACGGAATGGTACGACAGGAATATTCGCAAGGACATACTGACCTGCAACGGAGATGAAACAGGGATTGCTGATTGTATTTGACATGGATGGTGTACTTACTGAATACCCGAGCAGCTGGGAGTATGTACACAGAAATATTGGAGTCGACAACAGGGATAATATCTCCCTTTTCAACAGGGGATTGATCACATACGAGGAGTTCATGGAGAAAGATGTATCGCTGTGGATCAGAAAGCTGGGAAAAGTTCCCTTATCCATGATCAAATCCATACTGGCGGGCATAAAATTGAGATCAGATCTGGCGGAAAGTATTGGTAAATTAAAAAGGGAGGGGCACAGGGTAGCCATTGTTTCCGGGGGACTCTCATGGCTTGCTGATGAGATCGATAGAATGGAGAAATTTCATTATGTGTTTGCAAACAGTATAATGACTGACGGAAATGGCATGATACTGCCAACAGGGATAATGAATGTAAACTACAAGAGGAAGGACATCAGCATAATGTATCTCCAGGAACTGCTGGGAATTGACAGAAAAAGCACTGTTTCGGTAGGTGATTCAATGGACGATTCATCCATGTTTTCGGTTTCCGGTTACTCCATAGCATACAATCCAGACAGGAAGGAGCTGTCGCAACTCGCCTCAGTAACTGTGAATTCTTCAAACCTCATGCCGGTTGTAGAACTCATAGGTAAATATACACGTTCTGTGAAAAAACAGTCTCCATGAAGGCATTTAGCCTATTATTTATATGCTGACATGATCACCATGGGTAATGGAAAAAATAGATCCGTCCAGTTCAATGGAAAGACTTCGGTCAGGAGTTGCCTGCATAGATTCAGTGATGGGTGGCGGACTTGAACCAGGAGTAATAACTGAATTTTATGGAGAGGGGGGATCTGGAAAATCCAATCTCGCAATGATCTTCTCAGTTGCTGCAATAAAACTTGGGAAGACTGCAATATACATGGACACAGAAGGTTTCTCGGGAGACAGGTTCATGCAGATATGCGGTTCTGATCACGGACTTGCAGAAAATATGCAACTGTTCAGAATCTCCTCTCTTGACGATCAGGAACTTTCCATAATGAGAATCGGAAAAAATCTGGAGAAGATGAAAAATCCAGGTATACTGGTTGTTGACTCATTCACTGAATTCTTCAGGCTGGAAAAATCAAATGAATACAATTCCAGGATAAACGGCATACAGAGGCAGCTTTCTCTCCTTTCAGGCATAGCGCTCAAATTCTCAATTCCTGTTCTTCTCACAAATCAGATATACATGGATGTTGATTCCAAGAACCTGCAGCCCTTCGGAGGTTTCATAATAGATCATGTCATGAAATCTATTATAAGGCTGGAAAAAGATGGGGAGGGTGTGAGAAAGATTCGAATCATAAAACACAGATCTGTCCCGGAAGGAAAGGAGTCCAGGTTCAGGATAGTGGAATACGGCGTGATATGCGAGGGATAAAATGGGAGTAGACTTAAGTGATATAGTTGTGAAGAGGAAGATCACGATCAAGGATCTTGCCAACATGACGGTTGCAATAGATGCTTACAATATAATTTATCAGTTCCTGAGCAGTATAAGGCAACCCGATGGCACACCGCTCATGGATCGGTCTGGAAATATCACATCCCATCTCTCCGGTATATTCTACAGAACCATAACCATGCTTGAAAACGGGATTAAGCCAGTATATGTATTTGATGGAAAACCCTTCAGGCTCAAGAACAGGACTCTAGAGGAACGCAGAATAGTCAAGGAAAAGAATATAAGTGACCTCCAAAGGGCAAGGGAGGAGGGAGATACTGAAAAGGTAAGATCACTGTCCTCCAGAATAAATTACATCAACGGAGATATGATAAGGGAGATCAAGGAACTTCTGACATACATGGGTATACCTTTTGTTCAGGCACCATCGGAAGGTGAGGCCCAGGCGTCATGGATGAATGGAAAAGATCTCGTGCAGGGAGTCATATCACAGGATTATGACTGCATCCTTTTCGGAGCCAAACAGATCTACAGGAACATAACCACATATGGAAGAAGAAAGGTGAGTGGCAAGAACATCTATATTAACGTGAGCCCGGAAGTTATAGATTCCGCAGAGACGCTGTGCGTTCTCGACATAACCAGGGAGATGATGATTGATGCAGCCATTCTTGTAGGGACCGATTTCAACACAGGTATTGAAAGGGTTGGAGCAAAAACCGCTGTAAAACTTATCAAAAAACATGGTAACATATATGAGGTTCTAAAGGCAAAGGAGAGGGAAATTGAGAATCTTCAGGAAATAAGAGAATTCTTCCTGAATCCACCAGTGGATGAAAATCCAGACACGAACCTCCATGAGATGCAAAAGGATGAAATTTTAAACGCGCTGTGCGGAAGGCACGATTTCTCGAGAGAAAGGGTCTCGCCATATATTGACAACCTTGAAAAGGTACACAGGAAAGCCAGCCAGTTCAACCTGGATTCATTTTTCTGATCTCGGGGAAATTGTCCGAATAACTACAATTGTGTGCAATGATTAATTAATGTAAACAGTTTGCATGGGTTTAAATAGTAAAATGTCTATAAACAACAGGTAAAAATGGGGAAAACACTTATTGATGTCTCACACGTATCAAAAAGAGGGAGTTCACTTCGTATGACTCTACCCAGAAAAGTTGCGGAGAGACTCCAGATTGGACCCAGGGATATACTTGGGTTTTATCTGGATGGCGAATTCGTTTCCCTGGAAAAAATGAAGTAGATATAATCAATGATGAAACTGATTTTATCGACTTCTTAATCCAGGAAATCTCGCCGCACAAAGTTAGGAGTGGGCATCCTCAGATTTTTTTAAATTTTGGTTTTCATGCTCTTTGCTGGTGACAAAGCAGGGGAGACTGAATCTTTCACCATTCAGTATTTCATGAATCTCTCGATTCCCTGGATCACGAGAGGTGTACATGTTTTGAAGATGGGGAAATGGCGACGAAAATTACACATCAAGGCCGGAAGAGATTCATAATTCACGCCAGGCATAAATCATGGCCAGTATTTCAAAGAATTACGGTTTTTTTGCCACCCAGGAAGAAAAAAGGAATCTTAAATAACATTCCAGTGATGATCATCCCTCAATAAATACCCTTTAAAAGAGGATTCCAATGGAAAAGGAGATAATAAAAAAAACAACTGAAAGCCTGATGATTCTTGTTTTCATGGTTGTGATGGTATTTGTATCAAGTATGATGTCTGTTATAACCACTTTCAGATACGCAACAGTGAATGGCAAGGAGGTAATATCAACTGTGGTGTCAGGCTCTACATACATCTGGATGATTGTCGCCATAGTTTTCGGGGCTATTCTTGTTGCTTCACTTGTTATCTTTATCCTGAGACTGAAACGCTTCAAACTGGAAATGAAGAACGAACCAGCCTGATTCTGGATTTTATTTTATTAAAAAGAAATCAATCATTTTCTGTAAAGATCAAGTATCTCCTTGAACCTGTCTGCGTTTTCAGAATAAAATTCACGGGCCGGGGCAAGGAGTTCAACCAGATATTCCGAAACTGCTGTTTTGAGATCCATAGGATGTATTTTATT
>JAJZOT010000065.1 GCA_021847855.1 Thermoplasmata archaeon
GTCAAGCATCATGCATATCCACATGATCTCTCATTTAAATCTGTACTCTCCAGATCCATACTCGCAACACGGCCAAATGTGAGACATGCCATATCTTCAGAAAAAAACTTCATGATTGAGACTGATTATGTTGACGACAGAGAGAAACCGGGAAAGGTCATACCGGTCAACTCGGTACCCATGAGGGCTAAACTCATCATGGGCGAATATGATGACAGTGATTCAATACTTGAAAATATATTCATTACGACGCCTGAGAAGGTTTTTGGAAAGAGTTTAACCCGGAGGTGATCAAAACTGGGATTTGCCCATTTGTCCAAGAAATGATTTTTATATTCCCTTTATCTATGTCAAACCATGAGCTTAACCCCTGCACAGATTGACAAGATAAGTGAGGAACTTAAGTCTGTGCTCAGGGTTGAGGTCAAATCGAAGAAGATAAAGAAGATTGAGTCAAATTTTTACAAGGTAATAGTCAATGCACTGGAATCACTGAACTCCGATGCAGAAGATCATCTTTCAAACCAGAATATTACAGGGTATATTCAGACAAAGGAAAGAATCTCCGAGATTGAAAAGGACTTTAAGGCTTTCTTCCAGAGAAGATTCGAGAAGATTGCAACATACTCCATCTATGACCTTGAGACAGACCTCATGAATTCCCTGACACCAGAAGAGAAAGAGTTCATTACAAGGTTGCATAATGCAATGCAGGATGAGTATGATCACCTTCTTCTGAAAAGGAAAGAGAAAAAACCAGACAAGCCAGAAGAATTGAGCCAGCCACCTGATCATGCTGTTGAGGTTGAAGGTGGTCTGAGTGAGGCAAAGGGTCTTGAAAAGGAGGAGGATTCATACATACTTGTCAGAATAACAGGGGATCAACCACCCATTGCACAGTCGGAGAAGAATTACTACCTGCATGACAATGATCTTGTATATCTTCCTAAAAAATTTGCAGAGATTCTTATAAGCAGGAATGCTGCTGTAAAAACAGATATAAAAAAATAGGGTTTAGAGTATTTTTCAATGCTTTTTCCTCAGTACAAACCCGATTACCGCGCCGAGTATTACAACTGCTCCAAGTCCGCCAACAACCTCATAGTCCAGTAGACTCAGGCCAGAAGGCGATGAGGATACTGATGGTGTACTTGATATCTCAATAGTGTGGTTTGAGAAATGAGGTATGTGAATCAACACAACTGTACCTGAACTTTCATGCACGGTTGTATAGTAAGCTGAGGTTGTGGAGTTTGCATACAGTGTTCCGTTGAATGAACTGAGAGTTGCGGATCTTCCGTCGAATGACACGTATATTTTACCGTTGTTGGATACAAATCTGTCCGATACGTATATTGCAATGGTGGTTCCTGTGTGCCTGTCTGATCCAACTTCAATCGTTACCTTACCGTTCTGGACTGAGGTCACACTCATTTTGAGTGAGTTGTTGTAAAAGATTGTCATGTTGGACGAACTGCTGTTATCACTGTTTATGGTTACCTGTCCCGCTATTTTTCCTGTTACTATTGAATTCTGGAATCTGCTTTCCAGAGATCTGTTTACGTTCTGCAATCCCGGAGGGGACACCATTGATATCCTTGCGAGACCGCTTGTTGTCACTGAAACAGTTGAACCAGATATGGACACCTTTCCGCCATTTACCGACATGAGGCCGAAGTAACCGTTTCCAGTTATCATGACAGCTGTCCTGGATGTGCTGTAGGAATGATTGAGGCCAAGAGTTGCATTTGCTGCCATGCTGCCGTTTTCGAATGCCACTGAAGCGTTAACTGCCGCATCTGAACCGTAAGTCATATTATGTTCTGAGATGGCCAGTTTTGAGGACACGTTAAAGGTCATGGTACCATTGCTGACGAAGAAGTTAGATTCTATTGCAGGATTGTCGTGTACTGCATAGGCATAGGAATTGTTTGCATAGAAGAATATGCTACCGTATTCGATGGGTTCACCGATCCTGAACGGTGGTACCTGGGATGAAGCTCCGATTGTTCCGTTTCCTCTTGCACTTATGTTGTTGAATACAACAGTATTGTTTCCAATGCGAGATGTGAAGTTAGATATAACTCCTGTACTGCTGTTGAACGTAAGATTCACGAAATTCCCGGAGAGTAGACCTGTTGTGGCGTTATAACTGAACTTCTGCTCATTCTTATGGCTCTGGAAATAGTTCTTGATCATTCCCCTGAAGTTCCCATTGGACACAAAACCAACAACCAGTTTCCCGGACAGTAAAGATGTCTGTGCTGACGTAACGGTCATGTTATTGTTGGAAAGTGTTGTGTTACCGTTTGTGAACAGATATCCCATGAAACTTCCATTTGAAATTTCATAAATGTTCATGTCTGTGGAACTCTGGATATTGAGATTGGAACTGAAGAAAGTGCCCACCTGAGATTGGAAATCGATTTTCATTTTGTTCCTGACCTCAACAGGCTGAGTTGTCAGGTTCACTGTAATGCTTGCTTTGTGGCCTGTACTGCTTGATGTTGACACAAGGAATGTGTGCATCTCTTTCATGGAGACAACTGTCATGTTTGAAGTCGAAATCTTGTTCAGGTTCATTGTGCTTGGGAGATTGACATAGTTTACCCCACTCACGGATATGTTGTTTGCAAGCATTGTGGCTGTCCCGTCACTACTGTATGCCAGATCCTTTATGGTGGAACTTCCTGCCAGATTGAAAGAGTAGTTTCCCATTGCCTCACCGGTCGTGTTAACTGGCTGACCGGCCATGGCCACGGAAACGCTGCTCAATACAAGTACTGACAGCAATCCCACGATCACTATTTTGCTTATCATCCGTTCATAATCATTAAGCAACGATAACTTATTTTTGGTACAAATGTTCAGCAAAGTTAAGAAAATCCGGAAAAAGACAGGATTTCATGGATTTTTCAGAATACTATCCGCCATTCTCATTTAATGCTGGATGAGGTCCCCAAAGTACATTTGCTGCATGGATAATGAGCAAACATAATGAATGAATTATCAATCCTGTGACGGGGAAAGCCCGAGGGCAACTGACGCTCCTATTGAGTGAGGAAAGTCCCCTCTCCACGGTGGGTCCCGGTCGGTGCAAGCCGACATTCCAAGAGGGATGGTAAAGAGAAAAGAAATACACGGTTTCGGGTTAAGTATGATAAGAAAATTTGACATTTCCCGGAGTACCGATGGGAACTCTCCCCGGGTGGAGAAAGTCTAAACAGACCCAATGAGACCACTGTGAGGGTCAGGTAAGACGAAGGCTTACAGCCATTCAGTCGAATGTTGCCAGCCCGTAAGGGTGAACAGAAAGGGGCTTATTCCGGGCATTCCCCACTTTTCAATTTATTTAGAATTTTATAAGGAATCTGCAGGCTTTAGATCCGTCAATAACCCTGTGTGTTGCATCTATTTCTGCATCTGTTGTGGAACGGAACATATCGCTTTCAGCCCTGCATGCCTCACTGTAGTGCACTGAAATCCCCAGTATTGGACAGTTGAACTCCACAAGCTCATATGTGTTTTCATCCACCTTCTTCCAGTTGGAAAGATAACCGTCCTCGTCACGCAGCTTGCTGAGCCTTATGACCTTCTCTTCAGGATCAAGGCCCTCCAGATTCTTTCTGTAAGGTATAACCATCTTCCCGGTCCTGAGGCGCAACAGGTTTACAACATGTTCCCTTCCAAGCTCCTTTTCTATGTAGTTTAATGCCTCAACAGCTATTTCGGAGTATTTCTTTGGAAGAAGATCTATGCCGTTCTCTGTAAGTGAGAAAATGCACCTGGGCCTTCCCCTCTGCATGGAGAGATATCGTCTTTTGGCAAGGCCGTCTTCCTCCAGTCCTATCATATGCTTAAGTGTCGCAACCTTTGAAATGCCAAGCCTTTTGCTCAGATCGTCAAGAGAAAGCTCCTGTTCCTTTTTGAGTTCAAGGATGATAGTTGATTTGGTACCACCTGATCTGATCAGATTATTCATTGTATGATCATTAAAACTTGTTATATTAATCGATTGGTTTATGATACAAACAAGAGAAATCCTAAATGCTGTGAACTTTATATTTAAGAAAAACCTACCATCTTTCATGTCAGATAAATACTGCGATGTAAAGGGGTGCCAGGATCTGAGCTTCAAAACAGTACCTTCAAACCTTGCGAAGAAAGCCTTCACGTTTGATGACAGCAAAACAAAGGTTCATCTCTGCAAAGTCCACTACAAAGAGTACAAGAAAAAGACCAAGCAGGACAGAGAAGTTGACCGGATGGACTGGGTCTGACCAGCCGAAAGTTATGTCAGAAACTGAACCGGGAATCTCAATTATTATTACTGTAAAGAATGAAGAGAAGCACATTGGAAAGCTTCTGGAAAGCCTTCTCGGACAGGATTGCATTTTTGAGGTAGTCATTGTAGATTCCGAAAGCACTGATGGAACGGAAGGTGTTATAAGTCTGTTCCGTAATAGATTCCCTTCAATTGTTTATATAAAAGAAAAATCAACTAGAGGTGGAGGAAGGAACACTGGTGTAAGAAATGCAAAGTTCGAATATGTGGCATTTACGGACGGAGATGCCGTTGCAGGGGATCAATGGGCATGCCATATGCTTGAGGCACTTTTAAAATATGATGTTGTTGCAGGTAAAACAGTTCAGGAAGGGTCGAAGGTCTATTCAAAGCTTAGACGGGTAGAACTCCTGATGGATGGAAAGGAGATAACTGCACCCTCTGCCAACCTTGGTTACAGAAAGAGCCTTTTCATGGAACTGGGTGGGTTTGATGAGTCAATGGTCACAGCAGAGGATATAGACCTGAATCTAAGGGCTGTTCTTAAAGGTTCAACCTGGAAAATGGATGAAACCTGCATTATTTACAACCACACCCGGGAAACCTTTTATGCGTTTATAAAACAGGCTTTCTGGAACGGATATGGAAGAAGGCAGCTTGCCATGAAACATGGGAAGATACTCAGGAAACTCACAAGCCCGTCCATATTCACTGGAGATTATATGAACCTCTTTTATGTGATCAGATTTTTTCCCGCTTTTGCCGGTTACATTGCCTGCATGCTGTTCCCAGGGAAATAAACGCATAAGTTGCGGTAAATGTGTTCTAACCTGAGGAGAATAATCGGCTATATAAGCGGATTTCTGGTCCATTTTCCTGTATTAATAATTATTGATTGCCCATGATAGAATCATTTCAAGAGTATACATAACCAGCAGGTGACCAACAGTTATTATTTTTGAAGGCATGAAGGGGGGATGAGTGATACCCAAACGATCCAGAAGGGGATAAGAAGATCGGAGCTCAAAGTATTTATGAAACTCTTTCCCGTATTCAGGCGCTACCTGAAGGATCGAGACAGGGCAAAGAAAAATCCAGAGGGAGATTGGAGTTATAGTCGGGAAATTAATGGAAGAAGAGCTGTGGATACCTTCATAGATCTGGGACCAACATTCATCAAACTTGGCCAGGTTCTTTCCGCACGCCCGGATTTACTTCCGCGTGAATATATCAGGTCTTTCGAAAGACTCCAGGACAATGTTCCAGCGGCCCCCTTTGACCTTGTTAAACCAATAATTGAGAGAAATCTTGGAAAAATAGGAGATGTTTTTGATGATTTCAACACCACTGCAATATCCGGGGCATCCCTTGGCCAGGTTTATACTGCCACCTATAAGGGGAAGAAAGTTGCGGTCAAGGTCAACAGACCTGATGTCGAAAATATACTGAGGCGGGACCTTATTGTCATAAAGAGACTCCTTAAACTGGCAAAGGGAAGAATCGAGAATTTTCTCTATATCAGTGTGACCAACGTTATCAACGATTTTGACAGCAGGATATATGACGAGATAGATTACAGAAAGGAGGCAAACAATTCAAGGGAGATTGGAACTAACATCAGAAAGAGAGAGAACGCCATAATACCAGAAATCCTGGAAGAACTTTCGTCGAAAGAGGTTATGGTTTCTGAATATATTGAAGGGACAAAGATCACAGACATCGATGAACTGAAAAGAAAGGGGATAGATCTCAAGGACCTTGCATTCAGGCTTGATCTTGTCTTTATGAGGATGCTTCTGAGAGATCATATATTCCATGCGGACCCTCATCCTGGGAACATTTCGGTAGCTGATGATGGAAGGATAATCATCTACGATTATGGAATGGTAGGGAATCTGGACGATAAAACAAGATTTTCACTCCTGTCTCTTTATGACGGACTGGTAATATCGGATCCGGATGCGATCATAGATGCACTTCTTAGCCTGAAAGCCCTTTCACCTGCAGCAAACAGAGGGGTAATAAGAAGGAGTATAGAGATAGCAATTGGCGGACTTGGAGGCAGGAACCCTGAGGATGCTGAAATTTCCGAACTCCTGGATATTGCCAATGATGTTATTTTTGAATTTCCGTTCCGCCTTCCCAGGTCCCTGGTGCTTTACATGAGACTATCGTCTCTTCTTGAAGGGATATGCATGCAGCTTGACCCTGATTTCAAGTTTGTGAGAGTGCTAAGGAAAATGCTTTATGAGGAAGGGCTTCTGGACGAACTTTACAGGAAACAGATGGAAGAGTTCTTCAGTAAGTCTATTAAATCAATTGAGAAGGGACTGGATGTGCTGCCTCTACTCAAGAGAAGGCTTGAGGAAGAAGGAGAAACAAGACCTGTTAAGGAGAGCGGAAAAATACCCGCATCTGTCTTTCTTGGGTTTGTCCTCCTGAGCTCCGTCCTTTTTTACAGGACTGAACCTATTTTTTCTGAAATAGTGGCGATACTGGATATTATTGGATTCATATATATAATGGTAAAAAAATAGGTTATTCATTCAACCTTTATGGATCTGATTCCCCTGGCAGGTATCCTGATTGTAAGAACACCGTTAAGGTATTTTGCCGTGAAATTGGAATCATGATCCACCTCTGCAGGGAGCCTTATGTTTTTCATAACGCTGTCAGGCCTCTGATCCATGAACACCATGCCCTTTGTTTCGGTCTTTCTCGTTGCGTTTATGGATATGGAATCCCTGCCAAGCTGTACCTTTATATCCTTCTTTTCGAAGCCGGGCATATCGGCCTCGATCACAATCTCTCCATTTTCCTCGTATACTGTTACTGGAGGGTAGAGATAGGTCATTACTTCCTTCGCTCTCTCGCCAATATTTTTTATCACTTCTCCGCTGAAATATTTGAGTGGGTTATACATAGCTATACCAGACAAAAATTTTTAGAACTTATTTAAAGTTTGACATTCTTGAGAGCTACAATTTCACAGTGCTTCCTTTGAGGATTTTTCTTGCGGCTGAATATGGATCTGTTTTTGATTCCAGAAGTTTTTCCAGCTCACTGCCGTTCAGTATCATGTCCTTGAATTTGCGGTTGAGAATTCTCGATACCTCATCCTGCATTACAATACGCATCTCCTCCCTGTACCTTTTTTTCCTGAATTCCATACTTGATTTTGCAAGCTCAGAATGATCCATGATTCCCCTGATGAGATCATCGTAGCCCTCGGTTGTGAGGGAGTTTGTTCCATATACGGGGATTTTCCATTCTCCCTGCGTTGAGAATGCAAGTGTTTCTTCAAGATCCTTGATGGCGATGAATGACCCTTCCCTATCAATCTTGTTTACAACGAATATGTGGCCTATTTCCATTATGCCTGCTTTTATTGCCTGAATCTGGTCACCCAGTCCCGGACCGAGAACCACAATGACGGTGTCCGCAAGGTTCACGATGTCCAGATCAGCCTGACCCGCCCCGACCGTCTCAACAA
>JAJZOT010000066.1 GCA_021847855.1 Thermoplasmata archaeon
TTGTTATATTGAAAACAATGTTTCCCCCAATGCCCTGTTCCTTCATGATCCTGAAGGCCTCCTGTGAAATTATGAATGAACCTCTTCCAATGATTGTATAATGCCTGTCAAGATCCTTTATGTCAAGGTCTTCTACTGGTGCTGATTTCAGTATACCTGCATTGTTGAACACAATGTCCACACCACCAAATTCTGCCCTTATTTTCCGAAACATCTCCCTTATGGCCTGTTCACTGGATATGTCCAGAATGTATGGCAACACCGGTGACTTTGTCTCCTTTTCTATTTCTTCAGCCCTTTTTGATATATCCGGATCTATGTCACAGACCACAACAGCAGATCCATTTTCCGCAAGTTTTTTTGCAGCCACATACCCAATACCGTTTGCTGCACCGGTGACAACTGAGATGCTACCCTGCAGTGGAACCGACCTGACCTTCTTCAACTTTGCCTCTTCAAGTGGCCAGTATTCCATGCTGTATGCCAGCTTCCTGTTAATGAAATGCTGCCCGGAGAGTTTCTCAGCAATTGAGTTAACCTTCATTGAATGCATGAACTGATCCCTGACTATTATGGCATCTTTTTTCGATACCCCGGAAGTGATAATTCCCACACCACGCACAACAATCACCGGCGGATATGGATCATGCATGGGAAATCCAGACACATATTCCTCATATTCTTCTGTGTATTTCTTCACATAAACCTCTATCTGGTTCCCAATCCTTTTCAGGTCCGAACAGTAAAGATAATCATATTTTGTCCTGATGATCATGTCTGGTGTTGCTGGACCTCTTGATGTGAAGTTTGCAGCCTCTTCTGACCTGGCAATCTCAAGAGCCTCTGGAGATGTATCGAAATTTATGATCTTCTTTACCCTCCTGGACAGAAGCCCCCTCACTGAAGGCATAATATTCAGGACCTCATCCACGGGTGATTCTGTAAACTTCTCTGTAAATATACTACCTTTAATATTTTTCTTTATATACTCCTCAGCGGCAGTAACTATCCTGATGTGCCTTTCGTAACTTTCTCTTGCACTGTCGCCAAATGTGAAAAGGCCATGCTTTTCAAGAATTATGCCCCCTATTTCTGGGCCTATTGAGTCTATTCGATCCAGGACGCTTCTTGCAAGTTTGAAACCGGGGGGGAAATAGGGTATGACTATGACATTTCCAAATATTGCCTCTATATCTTTTCCTGAAACGTCCCTGTTGGTTATTGCAAGAATACTGTCTGCATGTGAATGATCAACAAACCTGAATGGAAGAAATGCATGGAGAAATGTTTCAACAGAGGGGGAGGGTTCGGATGGATCAACCATACTTTTTTTCATGTAATCCACCATTTCCTGATCCGTCATTTCTCTGATATCTCTGGCAGCGAGAAGATCTTCCATCCTCAAGCCGGTAAAACCCTTCCCTGTAATCGTTGACAGATCGGAACCGCTCCCCTTAACCCTCAATACGACCGTACGTTTACCTGTGTGAGTGACTTCCTCCCTTTTAAGAGAGGTGTTTCCACCGCCATGAAGCACCAGATCCGGAACGGAACCAAGTAGATGTGATGAATAAACCCGCTGATCAAGATCATCCGAAAAACTTCTATCCTCCCACTTCGATTGCATGAACCTTTATTGGTGGGATTTATAAATTATTTCTTTATGGTCAGTCCAGGATAATTGATGGCCTTCCCGGCCATGCTGTTTTCTTGGATTTCCCGGGTTCATCTACCAGTATATTTACGCTGCATCCCAGTGCCTCCGATATGTATTTCCTGTTTTCATCAAGGAATGCAAATTCATCGTCAACCCTTTCGGATATGCGCTTCCTGTTCTTCATGAACTCCGGAACAAACTGCTTTTCCCATGTGTCAAGATCCCTGGTACCTTCCCTGTTTATCTTTCTCACCATGCCGACCAGTCTCTTCCCTGCAACACTGATGGTCACATTTCTGGGAGTTATTCCCGTTGCCCTGGAAATCTCCCTTATATCCCTTATTATTTCCTGGAGGTATTCCTCCTGGGCGATTATGGAATCCTCCCAGCCCTCGATGCCGGATTTCTGAAGTCTGGCCATGCTTACGAAACTGTCCTCGACATATCTGTGCCAGTACTCCTCACATGTGTGTGGAATAAAAACTGACATTGAAACAAGCCATTCCCGTAAAATAATACCTATGAGAGAATCCCTGTTTCCTCCCCTGGTCTCAGCATATTTCAAGTCATTCATCACATCATAGAAAATTGTGATCGCAGCATTGCGCAGATTGTATGCTTCCATGCTGGAAATGAATGAATTGATGTTCTTTCTGAACCGGGCTTCAAACCATTTTTCCGATCTGCTTCCTGTGGGATTAACGGGATGGAAATTTTCCATTGCTTCCACGAAGTTCTCGTATTTTTTTATCACTGAAGAGAGATCATTTTCATTCCAGTCCATGGTCGATCCAATGTCTGCTGAAACCGCAACATAAAGCCGGTATATGTCGGCCGAGTATTTCCTTGAAATGCTGAGAAGAGAGATCACATTTCCCTTGCTCTTTGATATTTTCGAACCGTTGGAAACCACAAGACTTGAAACCACAAGGCCTCCTGGCAGGTCCTTTCCTGTGAAAAGTGCTGCATGGTTCATGACATAAAAGGCCAGATGGTTGCTCATGTGCGGATAAGCTGTTAATCTGAGATCAACACCATACCAGTAATCCCTTGCCTTTCTTGCGTCCTTTATGGTATCCTTGATATCATCCGGAATCCCATCCGGAATCTGGGTAGAATACCCGTAAATGTAATCCATTACCTGTGTATCCACAGTCTCCAGTCTCGCTTTTATCTTCTTCAGCTGGTTTATATTGGTATATACTTCAGGGTATATTGTGGAATCGGAAAGTGATTCAATGACCCACCTGTTATCCATTGGAAGTTTTGTTCCCAGACCGCGCCTTCTTGCACATGGTCTCTCTCTCAGCCAGTCTATTGCGTCCAGCATGTTTCTCCTGTAAAATTCCGGATAAAATGTCATGTTATCCGTAACTTTTCGTGATTTCTCCTTCCACCACTCAACGCCATAATCAATGAACCACTGGTCACGAAGAACTGCAACGGTAACCTTTGAACCTGATCTTGTTTCGGCTTTTCTTGAAGTCTCATACAGGATGAATGCTTCGCCTGCTGCAATGAGATCTTTTTTTATAAGGTCTCTTGCCTCCCTGACAGTTTTCCCTGAATATATGCCGTTGTTTTCAGACATTCTGCCCCTGTAGAATTCCTCTCTGTACAGGACCTGAGTTGCCTCTTTTATTTTATCACTGTCTTTCTGGTCATGGATGCCATATGAAGAAATTATGGACTTGATATCAGTTTTCCCGGAGTCTGTTTCTATGACAGCGACTGTATTCAGATCCATTCCCATGTCATGCCTTGCAATAAAGTCCCAGACTGAGTGTCCTGGAACCGAGTAAACCACACCTGTTCCATTGTCCGGATCCACAAAGTCAGCTTCAATAACGTCAAGATCCAGGTTGCTCAACGGGGATCTGAATTTCAGCGACAGGATTTCATCATGGGACAGATTACGCTTCAGTTGCAGGTCCTCTACCTGATATATCAGTTTTTTGTATGCCTCCTCAGTTATTGCAATATCCTCTCCCTTCAAACTGCACAGGACATATTTCCCACTGGCTGAAATCCACAGGTTTGTTATGCCGAATATTGTCTCAGGCCTCAGTGATGCCGCTACCAGTGAGAAATCTTTGCCCCTGAAAAATATTGCAGTGAATTCCTCAACTGTTACCTTGTCGATATCCCCATCTTTAATATCATCTTCTCCAACAGCATTGTCATCGTCCATGCTGTAAAGAACCGGATAGGACCCCTGTCTTATGAGACCCAGGTCGTTCAGTTTCAGGAACTGCCATTTCACAAAATCCTGGTATTCCGGATCTGCTGATGTGAAAACCCGTGTCCAGTCAATTCCATATCCGAGGGATCTGAAATCCTCTATGATCTTCTGCGAAAAATATGAGGCTATTGCCTTTGGATCCCTGAATTCCCTTATTTTTTCAGGGATATCTTCCGGTTTTTCATATTCTTTCAGATAGTCCTGGTACTGCTTTATTGTTGTCGGGTCTCCTCTTGCGAGTCTCTCTGAAAATGCAAGTATTGGTGTCCCACTCTGGTGAAATGCCATGGGGAATAGGACGTTGTACCCCTGGGTTCTCTTGAATCTTGCGATTATGTCTGCAAGTGTATAAGTTCTCCCATGACCAACATGGAGTGAACCGTTTGTGTATGGCCATGGCACTGTTATGAGGAACTTAGGTCTGGAATCGTCCTGTTCCGGAACGAATACATCTGACCGATCCCACCTTTCCTGCCACTTTTTTTCAATGTTTTCTGTCATGAGTCCCCTTTACACTATCAATACTGCAGCCGCTATGGTGGTTGTCCATTCCCCTGACTTCATGACCACTGCACTGGAACATATGTTTTTTGTGGTGAGTATTTTATCCTTTAAGACGTACTCCTCCCGATCCCTGTCCCATGCCAGATCCTTTGTCTGGCCCATTGTGCTGGCCAGCATTTCTGCCGCAAGTTTTTCCGCATAATAACCAGCTGTTTTCTCCGTTTCACCAAAGCTGTGATGTTCGCTGAGGTACCCCCATTTGCTCCTGTCTGTTGGAAGGGCGTATCCTATTGCCGAAGATATCATCCTGTTCAGTTCGTCTGAGGAATTTCTTGCAAGTACAGTAAAAAGTATCTGTCCGGGAGAGAGCAGTTTCAAGCCTTCTTCCCTGGACACAACTTCTGCATATGGCGGAAATATTGAGCTGATGCTTACAAGGTTGAACGGTGCTATCCCCCCATCCCTCAAAGCTTCCTCGAAGGACTGGAGCATGCTTTCACCTCTTCCTACACCACGGGTGAAGAAGAGTTTTGATGCCATTAAAGAAGACATTCATGTTGATATCAAATCATCTTAAATTTTTTTGTACCTGATTGATGCCATATGCAAATTTGGAACCATAATCGAACGAAAACAGTCTCCCTGCTGCTGACCTGGAATCTCTTGATAATGGCATCACATGACAACCGCCGATACTGCAGTGGAAACGATGAGAATGAACATGAGCAGATATACCGCCTGATTTGCCGGGGACAATACAAGATTACCCATGATTTTCCGGTTGCGGCCAATCAACCAGAGCATTATCATTGGTGCTATGAGTGCAAACACGAAAAATATGAGCAGATACAGGACTATACCGATCATGTTTGAAGGATCTATTACAAGTACCGCAACAACTGCAGGCAAACTTTCCAGAACATATAAAATCCAGTATGATTTTTCTGATATACCGAGGGCTTCAGCCACCCCCCAGGCGCTACCCATGGATATTGTTATGAGAGCAACAAATCCTGCGGCTATTATTCCGATGCCAAATACATATGGAGAAAATGTACCCGCTATGGGAGCAAGAACTTGTCCAAGTTCCACCGGGCTTGCGAAGAATGAAGAATTAGCGGCTCTTGGGATACCCGTAAATGCCATTTCTGCAATTATCATCAGAGTTTCTGTTGATATGGCACCAATAAGGGTCTCTTTCCTCATTATCCGAACAGACCGACGTCTACCTACCGTGAAACCACCATTTTCAAGTTCTCTAAGCTTCATGCCTGTAGCGGACGCCTGGAAAAATATCATGAAAGGCATGATCACGGCGCCAACATTTGCAGCAAGCAGGAAAAAGAAACTGTAAGTTGGTACCAGAAGAATCGGGTTTTCGAGAGGGGATGAGAAGGGTATTATTCCGCGATAAAACAGGGAGATGAGAAGCGAAATCACGAGAATCAGGGAGATCAAAATCAATGGTTTTTCTGCCTGGGAATATTTTCTTCTGGTGATTATGGCTATGTGTATAACATACACCACGGGAATGGAATAAAAAAGAGAAATTCCAATTATTTCCAGTCCTACTCCTATTCCAAGATATTCTATTCCGTATGTGATTATATCAGTCAATGCCATTGGAAAAGCAACAACTGAAGCAATTTTAGTTCCATAATTCCTCCGCACAACAGTTCCGAGTCCGTTCTTCGTTGCTATGCTGATCCTGCCTGCAAGTTCCTGGACGGTATATAGGGGGATTATCAGTATAAGCATGACCCATATAAGCCCATATCCAAGGGTTGCACCCGTCTGAGCGGCACCAATATAGGATGATACGTCCATATCGGCCATCATTGCGAGCCATGCTGGACCAAACATCATAATGGTATCTTTCATGAAAAATCTCTTTTTCACTGCTATGTTTGATACCATTTTATATCACGTTATATCCAAGT
Organism: Thermoplasmata archaeon; assembly: GCA_021847855.1. The sequence goes on from JAJZOT010000066.1 coordinate 6,344, forward strand.
AATACCGAATTTGTAGTTACTGAGATTAGGTTAGCCTAACTATCTATTTAAAACATGTTAACTCCCATGTTCATAAATATCATATATGGCAAGAATTCAGTCAAGATTCTGTTAAAATAGAGTATATTGGTGGTTTTATAGCAGATGTTTTTCAGGGTGCTTCAATGATGAGAGTTGTCTCCATACACAATTCAGATACATTCATGATTATATATAATTCACAGGCTCAAGGTAACATTTTCATTTCCAAAAGTATCAGATATCAAACACCACGATGGCGAATCCATCTATTACATCATATACGAGGTCATGGTAAGTTATGCCTTTTATCACGTTCGAGTATTCATGCGAATCTCCAATTTTCGAGAAACTCATTATAGTCTTCATTGAATTGTTATTCAAGGAGAATTCCTTTATCCCGACATAAATTATGCTGTTAGCGTCCAGTTCAAATATGAGTCGAGAAAGGAAATCAACAAATAGGTTTTCAATCGTGCCGGAGGTTATGCTTAATTCAGTCTCTCCGGAAATTCCAGAGAATTCATCCACTGTTATCTTATTGAAGGCGTAAACTGCGTTGGAAAAAATCTCCTTATGAGACCTTCCAAATATTTTTACGGATAGATCAGCAGTATGATCCAGTAGTTCGAATCTCAAATCTTTTCCACTGGCAGGCATCTTCTTTGCCGTATAAAGCGATCGGATATATTACTTCCCCGGCAATATTTTGGTGCTGTTTAATTCCCAGACAACATAGTTTTCACCTGTACCCATGGTTAACATCTTACCACTTTCGACAACTTTAATTCCTAGGCAGGAGTCTTGACATGATACGAATGACACGGGTCATAATTGATTACTTAAGAAATGGGCACAGGATAATTGCGGAAGACCTTGATCAACGCCTGCAGGTATTGAAGGATGGAGAAGTTATAGCAGATACAAGACAACCCTTGCTGTTGAATGAAGATGGGCATAAACCAGTATATTACATCCCCATGAAAGATATAAGCGACGTACTTGTCCCATCCACCACCCATACTGTGTGCCCATACAAGGGAAGGGCGTCCTACTTCTCAATAAAAACGGATCATGGGTTGCTGCGAGACAAGGCGTGGCAATACTCAGAACCAACAGAGGAATTTATTGGTATAAAAGATTATGTTGCTTTTTACAGTGATGCTGTTGAGATTGAAGTTTCCTGAAATAAATAATGATATTTTCAAAACTCCTACTTTAATAAACTCTAAAAAAGAATGAAAAATATATTTTATAGCCTTATTCAGGCTTTTCTGATGATATCACAGGTATTGGTTCATCAAGGTTCAGTCCGATCTCATCGTCCCTGAGCTTTCTCCCTATGCTTCTCTCGTAGAAGGAGATG
>JAJZOT010000067.1 GCA_021847855.1 Thermoplasmata archaeon
AAGCTGGTTGCCGTCAGATCGTATGACAGAAGCGTGTGGGATTGGATATAATGGAGATTTTAATGGGGAGAAAAAGCATCGACAAGAAAGAGATAGAGCTTGAGTTCGAGCGGGCTACGAAGAACACCTACAGGTTCCAGGAGATGCTCGTGAGAGTGAGGGGTGGGAAATGATTAGCCTAAATGATGATGAAAAAAAAGAGGATCTCAGATATAATAGATGGTTTTGTGGGAGATCAGGCCGAATACTGGTCGCTTCGGCAAGGAGGAGGTCAGATTTATTACTGGTACGAAGAGGCAAGAAAATTGCGTCAGAATTCAACGAATGAGTTCATTATCGGTACACTTCTTGGGGCACTTCTTGGAGATATAGCCAATTACCTTGATCTAATCAACAAGCCGGATGTAAAATGGGGATCTGCATCTTGGGATGAAATAATTGAAACCTTGAGAACGCGGTGGATTGAGATTGAGGATATGGTGACAACCCTGCAAGGAGGAGAGAAGGTGAATGGGAAATGAGGAAGATTAAGCAGATTTTGAAGGTGTGATAAAATGAGTGGGCCATTAATAAGAGCCAAGCTTAAAAGGGAAGGATTTAAAGTAATTGATTACGGGGAATATTACTACGATAGCGGCAGACCTCTTATACCGACTCGGTCTGGTGTCTACGGACTATTCTATGGTGATACACTTCAATATGTAGGGCAAGCCGTAAATCTAAAAGACAGACTTAGGCAGCATCTTGACAATAAAAGGAATAAAACAGATGGCCACATCCTGGGAATTTGAATCAATGATATGCGAACACAACAACGGCACCGCGTCCCCAAATAATGCTGTCGCACTGCAGTGGTTTCAGATGGAGAATGAACAACTCGTGAACCTGATGTTCTACGCATACTTATTCCAGAGTCGTGATTTCTATGTTACCAGCCCACATGTGAACGGGAACTACATAATCAGATATCGAGAAAACATAATGACGGCAGCTGCTATGGATGAGTACAATCTTATGTCATACAACTCTACAATCACCACATAATTTTTTATATTTTTTTATTATTTCTTTATTTATGAATCAATTTTTTGATAACATTCTGGGCGCTGTAGGTAACACTCCCATAGTGAGGCTTTCGCGCATATCTAAAAATAGTGGTATAGATGTTTATGCAAAGATAGAATATTTTAACCCGGGTCTTAGTATAAAGGATCGGGTTGCCATTAAATTTATTGAAGAAGCAGAAAAATCTGGAAAACTTAAGTCTGGCGGTACCGTGATTGAGAGAACCAGCGGTAATATGGGTACCGGGCTTGCCATAGTTTGTGCGGTAAAGGGGTACAAATTTATTGCCGTCATGTCCGAAGGGAACTCTGTAGAGAGAAGAAGAATGCTATCTGCACTCGGCGCTGAAGTCATTCTTGTGCCACAGGCACCAGGTGGGAAGCCAGGATTTGTATCTGGAGAGGATCTTGATCTTGTGGAAGTCCAAACAAAGGAACTCGCCAGAAAATTAAATGCTTACAGACCGGATCAGTTCAACAATCCGGACGGGGCGAAGGCCCACGAAGAGACAACAGGACAGGAGATATGGTCACAAATGGGGGGAAGTATAGATGCCTTTGTCACTTATGCTGGATCAGGAGGCACGTTTGTTGGGACATCCCGTGCCCTGAAGAATCATAATAAAAACGTGAAATGTTTCGTCGTTGAACCAGAATCAGCCCCCTATCTTGCAGGGAAGAAAATCGTATCAACAAGGCACAGGATACAAGGCGGGGGCTATGCATTCAAACCACCGTTCTGGGATAGCAGTTTAGCTGACGGCTACCTTACGGTGTCGGATGATGAGGCAATGGCATCAGCGCGAAATCTCGCAAGAAAAGAAGGTATTTTTGCAGGATATTCAAGTGGCGCTAACGTTGCCGCCAGTCTGAAGACAGCTGAAGTTCTGGAGAAAGGCAGTCGCGTGGTTACGGTACTCCCAGATTCTGGACTTAAGTACCTTTCAACGGATCTTTTTCCATAAAGATCCATGGGTTATTTTCCGTGCTGTGTAACCCATTCTCTATCAGGCGAAATGCAATATGAAGTCAACTACCCCTGACCAAAGCATCGGAACTTGCGACTGGAGGGATCGGATGATCAAGAATAACCTCCGCTACAATAGGCTGGCTGACGGCAACCCTGTTCCTTATGTTGAGGGAAGCGATGGAGCCTGCTTCACCCTCAGGACAACAGGAGATGCATCTGAGAATGGATCGTTCCGGTCTATTGCGTTTGTTTATAGTATGGCAATTGGGTTACTCCCTGTTGGTGTTATGTGGATCAACTACAATGACGGGAATGCCCGATTCCTTTACCTTGTACTCTATAAACAACCTGATCTGGAGGAAAGACCACGAATTGTGGATGTACCTGTTGCCATTCCTAATAGTTGTCCTCATCCTTATGCCTTCAAGGTATCACTCAACTTTATCCCCGTACCTGTAAACGTAAGCATGGAGATAACAGTGGAAGCGCGTAGCGTATGAAGAATAAATCCACAGAAACGTGAAAGAAATCGAAAAGCTTGCTGGCATCTTTCACAATGTTTGCTTCCATCCTTGCCATTATAACCGTGATCCCGTCATCTGTGAGTGCTTCCACTCCCATCAATACTCATTATGATTATATTGGATATATGGGAAATAATACAATTTACATGACAACCGGAGCATCACAATACAATGGCTATCTATCCAATGTTTCAGTTCCAGGAAGTTCAAATGAAAAAGATAATTTTATGAAGCTTGATCAATCCGGCGATTGTTTTGATTACAATGTCTATAACTCTATAGGGATGGCAACCGGTTCTAACAGAAACTATCATGGATCAGGCATAAAGAACGGCCATGAGTATTGTTGTTCCAGTGAAGGTTGGTTATATGGGAATATCCCGGTGGCGGCATCTGGAGTTGACCCTTCTGCAAAATAATTTTTTACCTTTGGGCAATACTATATGCATGGCAGAAAGACATTTAAGAATAGAACTGAAGGACATAATATCCCCTGATCATTCGGTTCTTGTTGTTTGGGACGTGCAGAACATGCTCGTGAACAGGATCTTCAACAAGGAGGTATTCATATCGAACCTTGAGAAAGTTATAGCTGGTGCAAGGAAAGCTGGAGTCCCAGTCTTCTTCACAAAAATAACACCTCTGCCCGAAAGATTTGAATCATCTGCGAGGTTTGCTTCCAGAAGAGGATTTTCCCAGATGTCTCCTGATATGTTGGATCTGTACCTCAAACCCAAGGAAGGGGATATCACCCTGAACAAGAACACAGCAAATATTTTTCTGGGAACTAATTTTGAGATGATGATCAGAAATGCTGGAATCGAGTCTATTGTCTTTACCGGAATTTCAACTGAAATAGGAATTGAGTCAAGTGCGAGAGATTCCTCAAATCGCGGTTTCTACACTGTCGTAGTGGAGGATGCGGTTTCGTCTCCGGACAAAGAAGCTCATGAGAGATCCCTGCTTAACATGGCACGCCTTGTGAACCTCAGAAAAAGCTCTGAAATTCTCGAAATATGGAAATAGTCGGCATCATCCATCCTCTTTTTTAAAATAATTTTTTATCAACATTAATTATCAATGCTTTCATGCACTAGGTAATATGCCTAAATTCTCCAGACATGCGGGTCTTACGATCTCAATCATGGCTTTCATGGGTATACTCATTACTTATGTGGAGACCATGATAACTCCAGCTATCCCGATATTGCGGGGGTTCTTCAATACAAATTACGACTCCCTCTCATGGATCATCACTGCTTACATTATTTCTGGTACAGTTTCTGCCGCGATATTTGGAAGGTTGGCGGATATTTATGGCAAGAAGAGGATTTTCCTTATTCTGGCAACGATATATGCCGTTGCTGTCTCATTTGGTGGTTTTGCAACCAGCCTGGATGAATTCATCCTCATACGTGCAGTACAGGGATTGGGGATGGGAATGTTTCCAGTTGCGTTTGCACTGCTGAATGACCAGGTTCCCAAGGAAGAGCTTGCGCTTGCACAGGGAATCGTAAGCTCGACGTTTACTGCCGGTGCCGCCGTTGGGCTCGTGCTGGGAGCATACATCACACAGTACTATGGGTGGCAGTATTCCTATCACACCGCTATACCGGTAGCTTTCACACTGCTGATACTGGCAGCAATATTCCTCAGAGACACCTCTGAGCGCCATAAACAGGCCATAGATTTCCCTGGCGTTTTTGCACTTGCCATTGGAATAGTTTCCTTGATCCTTGGATTATCGGAAGGAGAATACTGGGGGTGGTCATCGATCACTATTATCGGGCTGTTCATCCTCTCTATTGTTTCCCTTCTTCTTTTTGTGCTGATCGAGGTTCGATCAACATCCCCCTTTATCAGCATGAAGCTGCTCAGGATTAGGAATGTGTTCCTGTCCAACTTCACCGGGCTCTTCGCAATGACAGGCATGTTCTTTCTTTTCTATACCGTTCCTACGCTCCTGGAGGATCCAAAACCCGCAGGCTTTGCATTATCTATAGTCAATGCAGGCCTGGTAATGCTTCCTGCAGCGGCGGTCTCAATGATATTTGCTCCACTATCCGCGCTGATCACAAAGAGGAAAGGACCGAAGCTCACCATCCTAATAGGAACGCTTGTTTTGTTTGTGTCATACCTGGGCCTGTATTTTAACAGGGGTTCACCAACCGCTATCACGGAGGACGCAACAATCATGGGCATAGGACTGTCATTCATTTTTGTTGGCGTGATAAACATGCTGCTTATTTCAACCCCGCGAAACGAGGCCGGAGCCTCAACAGGCATGAATGTGGTATTCAGGAATATCGGTTCGGCAATTGCGCCCGCCATCGGAGGCGTGATAGAAACGACGTATGTTTCAACAGTGATAGTTGGAAAGACACCACTTGGAACACCAGTATATGCATCGCTGCCTTCGTCGGCCGCCTTCAGCTACATTTACATTATAGGCATGGTTTTTCTTGCTATATCCGTCATTTTCACGCTGATGATGAAGAAGATAGTCATGAACAGGCAGAAGCCTGATGATACAAGTAAAGGAGAGGGGCCTGCTCCTGAGGGCTCTTTATAAACCAGAGCGTTGAACGGTTATGCTCTTTTCATCCAGTCTATGGCCGTACTCTTCGCAAATTCATCATCCACCTCTTCATCCCTGATAAAATGCATGTAATAGTAAATGCAAGCAACCTGCCTGAACCTTCCTGTTTTATCGAGATCAGACAACTTGAAAAGGTGGGCCAGGGATATGGCATTTGCGAGCCCGTTCAGGATATCCTTTGCATGCATCTCTGGACTCTTGCCCGAGAGCCATCTTTCGACAGACTCAAATTTCAGGAGTATTGCCTCTACAACCCTGATTTTCCATTTTCTGTCACCTAGGTTTTCAACCATATCAAGGAGATCTTCCTTTATGGCAAGGTGTATCTTCTTTCTCCTCAGAAGATCCATAAGATCAAGGGCTTGTATGTTGCTTGTACCTTCCCATATTGATGTTACAATAGAGTCACGATGGAACTTTTCAATTGGGAATTCTCTCAGGAAACCTTTGCCTCCAAATATTTCCATGCAATATCTTGTTATTGCATCACTCACCCAGGAGGCGTTATTCTTGGCTATGTGCGAGAAGACCCTGGCTTTGTGGTACATTTCATCGTATGGTGGTTTCTGCGACGATGATTTCGAAAAAAGATCTGCTGCCAGTATGGACAGGACAAGAGATGCTTCAAGATCCGCTTCCATCTCAAGAAAGTCCCTAAGCATGAGCGGATGATCTATTAATTTCCTTCCAAAAGCCATCCTTTTGCATGCATAAAGATAAGATTCCCACAAAGCCTTTCTTGCAATCCCTGCTGCGCTGATGGCATCGTCAATCCTCGAAATCATCAGAATCTCCATTGCATAATATATGCCGTATTTCTTCTCTCCAAGAAGATAAGCCTCTGAGCCGTTCATCTCAACTTCTCCGGTTGGCACAGAAATTGTACCGAGTTTGTCTTTCAGCCTCCTCACGTTGTAGTTGAGTTCTCCTCTGGAATCCCTTGCCGGGACAAAGAACACGGCAAGCCCCCTGGTTCCAGCTTCCGATCCACCCGGCCTCGCTGTCACGATGGATCCATCTGCTAAGCCGGCATTGCTTGCAAAATACTTGTCCTTTGATTCTATAGCCCATTTTCCATTCGCAAAAGATGCGGATGCACGATTTGAACCAAGATCACTGCCTCCCTGTATTTCTGTGTAATAAGTGGCACCATACCATGGGTCGTCAGGATCCAGGTAACGGGGAAGGAATTCGTTCCTTGTATCAGAATCCCCATATTTATTCAGGGCATATGCAGTCTGTGCTGTCAGCGTGAGGGTACAATAAAAACCTGGATCCGATATTATGTACCCTGAAAGAAAGTGGTTGATTATCCCTCCAGGTTCTACTGCAGATCTGACAACGCCTAGTTCCTGCATTTTGGCCAGCATCCTTGAATGCTCAGGGGAAAGCCATACAGAATCTAGTCTTTCATCGGTTATGCTCCATGTCTGCAGCACAGGCTTGGAATAATGATCCACAATAGCTGATACTTCGATCAACTCGTCTGAGACAAATTGCCCCAGGTTCTCAAGTTTCTTATCGGGCGAGATATCAATATACCTGAGAATCGCATTTAGAGGGGTATCTTCGGTAAAATAGTTTACCCCCTTGCTCAGGAAAATGTCAGCAAAGTCCATCTTCATATGGAAAGACAAATGAAAAACGGATTAAAACTTATCTAGGCTTCGTCAACAAACCTTTCCGGCTCATTGATACCAGTGAATGCAATTAATAAGCATGATAGCGATCTCGCTGAAAGGATGATTTCAGGCGATGCATCAGGCGATTTCCTGACACCCCTGGTGAAGTGGGCTGGCGGGAAAAGATGGCTTGCGGAAAGGATAGAAAAGTTATGGTACAGGCACATAAATAAAAGGTACGTTGAACCTTTCTGCGGAGGCATGGCTGTAGCACTTTACATAAATCCTGAACGTGCGCTCCTAAATGACGCAAACGTCCATCTCGTAAATCTCTACAGGCAGATCAAGAAAGGGTTAACCTTGACACTTGACATGCGAAATGATCGCGCCTTATACTATGAATACAGGAAAAGATTCAACGGGCTTGTTGCTACATCGGGTCAGGAAACAGCGGAAGCAGCAGAACTCTTCTACTACCTGAACAGAACCTGCTTCAACGGGCTCTGCAGGTTCAACAACAGTGGAATGTTCAATGTGCCATTTGGCAGATATAAAACAATAAATTACAGGCGCGATTTCCTTGAATATTCGTCAGCATTCAGCAGATGGGATTTTTCTTCGGTTGACTTCGAGGAGTTGAAAATATCTTCAGGAGATTTCGTTTATGCCGATCCTCCCTATGATGTTGAGTTCACTCATTATTCGAAGGTGGATTTTTCATGGTCCGATCAGGAAAGACTTGCAAAATGGCTCTCAGATCTCGACTGTCCGGTTGTCCTGTCCAATCAGTCAACAGAACGCATAGAGGAACTTTATCGTGGTTATGGTTTTGAAATAAGTTTTGTGGATGCTC
>JAJZOT010000068.1 GCA_021847855.1 Thermoplasmata archaeon
ATGTAACCCTTGACAGAAATGTTATCAAATTCAGGAAGGGTGAATTGATTCACACCGAGAATTCATATAAGTACGACCAGGTTGAGTTCGAGAAAATGGCCAACAGGAATGGACTTTCTCTTGAAAAAGCATGGAAAGATCCTCGTGGGTATTTCGGCCTCTTTTTCCTCCGGAAAACGCAGGGATGACCCTCATTTCTCCTCTCGTTCGACTGTATATCTCCTTACCGAACGGAATGGCCTGAAATATTTTCCATTGCCGTTGTAGAATTTTGAAAAGAATTCTACATAAAGAAGCCTTGCCCCCTGTATGCCCGGTTCAAATATTGCTATGACCAGGTTGAACAGCTGCCCGAATATGAGTATTAATATTCCCACAACAGCTAGAAGGGGTGATTTTTCAACACCTTTCATGAATATGAGATCAATGACCTGTGCCAGCACAACAGATGCAAGAAGTATTCCAAGTATCCTGGTGTAGGAGAGCACATGGCTGATTATAGATGGTATCTCCATTGCTCCTCTTGCCTTTTCCGTGGCTATTACGGTTATGAGGCCTGCAAATATCAGGCCAACAGCTATGGGGGTGGTGAGGCTTACTGCGGGATTAAGTGATGTGTTATGATGTATGAGATTCAGCCCAAATATGGCTATTCCCCATGCAAGCAATATCCATCCTATCTTACCGGCTGCTCCTCTTTTATGTTTTCTTCCCATCTCATTGATAAAGCCCAGGATAAGCCCGAAGGTTACCATGGCAAGGCCTATGTAACCAGAAAACAGCAGAAGTTTTGGAATTATGATGCTGACATGGAAGATGACAGTTGGAGTTGGTGGGAAGGGACCAATGTGTGCCCCGGAAAAACCGGTAGATGTCTGGAAAAGTGTAACCGGAAGGATAGGAAATCCGAAAAAGTTGTTGAACATAAGCCCAACTATTATTGCAAGTATTGAACCGGGAATCAGAGTTTTCCCAAGTATCCTGAGGGGATTCTTCCCAAGCACAGTAAGGGCAAATGAACTTAATTTTTTTGGAACCAGTGAGTGTGCCCTGGGATGATCAATCCTCTTCACCAGCCATAATGCACCAAGAAGTATTATGAGCCCATAACCCCAGTCTCCAACCATTATCCCAAAGAAAATGGGAAAGATGATGGCAAAAATTACGGTTGGATCGAATTCGTTCGATTGCGGAAGTGAATAGAATCTCACAAAGAACTCAAATACCCTGAATTTCCTGGGATTATTGAACAGGGTGGGAGGTTCTTCCTTTGTCTCAACGTTGCTTATGACAGATGCGCCGTCCGACGCCTTTTCAACGATTCCACTCAGTGTATTCACCTGTTTTGTTGGAATCCAGCCTTCCATAACAAATACATCTTTTGTTGATGAAAGTTTTTCGGATACATCCAGTTTTCTTGCCTCTATTTCCAGGGCTTCCCTGTACTGGACCACCTTCTGATAATACGATCGGGACATATCCATGAGATCTTCCCTGATTTCCTTGAGGTGGGATTCAGCCATGGTTTTCTTCTCAATCAGCATAGCCCTGTAATCTTGGGGTTTTCCTGACATAACAGGTATGTGTAGAATATCCAGTGAAAGGTCGCTTGCTGCCTTTCCAAAATCCGATTCCAGCCTTTCCGGAATCGAAACTATGAAATTTCCAGATGGCAAAGGGAAGACGGATGCGTCCGGAATCCTCTGTTTTATTGCTTCTGGTGAAATTTTATCCTCCATTGAAATTGCAACATATGAGGTCACAAATGAATTGTTATATATTGAAAGATCGTAATTCAGCTCATCTATAAGATCCAGTGCATGGAGTCTCATTGAGATCTCCTTCAGTTCAGCCTGTATATCCGTTTCGGAATCCTTAAGTGATTCCAGATCCGAACCTATGTTGATCTGTTCGGTCTCTTCAATAAGTTGTTCAGGGGAAGGAGTCTCCATTCTGCTGTTCACCTCCACAGGTGGGAGCATCATCTCATAACCCCTGAATCTCTGGAGAAGTGTTGAGATCCTTCTGTACATATCGCCTGAAACTCCCCGATCCAGCATCTTTTCTATGGCAGGATCGACAGGTTCAAGCTGCAGGAATCCGGCATCATGTATGGAGGTTATGATGGAGTGTCTCCTTGAATTGGATCCGATGATCCTGACCCTGGACATCTTCTCCGGATAAAGTACCATTATCAGTCCTCTTTAATATATTCCCTGAGAGCCTTCTCTACCATGTTTTCAATTTCCCTGTCACTGATTCTCAGGGAAAGTCTTGCCGCCTTCAATTTTCCTCTTTCCCTGATTTCCACGCATTTTTTATCAAGATCTGATTTGAATGATTCAATGTTCTTTCTGAATTTTTCCTGAGTTTTCAGGCTATAATTCTGGACTTCGGTTTCCAGATCCTTACTGAAATCTGACAGTCTCTCCTCGTATTCCCTGCGTGCTTTTGCTATTTCAATGTTTGAAGCATCCTCAGCTTCCCGAATCAGTTTAAGTTTTTCAAGATCGTCGGTCATTAAAGCACCCCAGTTACAAACACCAGAAGAACTGCAGCGGTCAGGATCGGGTTCAGAACTAGAAAAATTGTTCGAATCCTCCTGAATTTTCTCAGCGCAGGATTTGATCTGAGCTGTTCCTTTGTGAAATAGCGTTCCTGAACCTTCCATGGTTTCCATGGCTGCCTATACAATTCCCATCGCCTCCTTCTTCCTTTCCATCTTCTTTTTTATGAATTTCAAGGTTGCGAATGTATCTCTCTCTATCTCGTCGAGATGCATCCTGATGATCTTCGCAGTTCTCACCAGATCAGGTATGAGTATATTTTCTATTGCGTTTGATCTCCTTTTCGTCACATCAATCTCATGCAAAAGCTTCCTCATTGAGTTTTCCTTCTCAGCGATCTCGATTATTGACTGGAAAACCCTCTCAAATTTTTTAATTGAATCGTTAATTGAAACTGGAACTGAAATCGTGCGGTATACGTTGGAAAGAAGTGTCTGGCTGTAATTCATGGTGAGTTCAGGGATCTTCACACCCATGACATTCTTAACGCCAGAACCAACCTGCTGGTTTGCGGACATGTAAGCCACAGTTTCAAGCATCATTGGACCCTCTATGATCTCTGCCATCTTTATTGACTGTGTTGCATCTGCCACTTCCTGGCGAAGGTTTTCCCTCATTCCCCTGACCTGCCTGCTTATATTGAAGAATTCCAGAACCAGTGAAGATCTTTTCATTTTCAGCAGATCTAGACCTCTCTGTGCCAGTTTAATTCTCTTCTTGGTCTTTATGAGTTCAATCCTTGTAGGTCTTATATCCACTGATGGCATGTTATTCCTTCTTCCATTTTCCGTACTTCGTGATGAAGTCTTTCTTCACTCTCTTCATGTCGCTTTCCGGCAGGCCTGACAGCAGTTCCCAGCCAAGATCAAGCGTGGTTTCAATGCTCCTGTCTTCATACACATCCTGGTTTATGAAACGCTTCTCGAATTCATCTGCAAATTTCAGATAAAGCCTGTCATTTGCCCCAAGTGCCTCTTCTCCCACTATTGCGCTCAGCGATCTGAGATCCTTGCCGTTCGCATATGCCGAATAGAGCTGATCAGCCACTCCCCTGTGATCCTCCCTGGTTCTTCCTGCACCTATTCCCTGATTCATGAGTCTTGACAGGGAGGGAAGAACGTCTATGGGTGGATAAACACCCTTTCGAAGCAGATCCCTGCTCAGCACAGTCTGCCCTTCTGTTATATATCCGGTGAGATCAGGTATTGGGTTTGTTATGTCGTCACCCGGCATTGTGAGAATTGGAATCTGTGTTATGGAACCGTTTTTGCCCTTTATCTTTCCGGCTCTTTCATAGATGGTGCTGAGATCAGTATACATGTATCCAGGAAATCCTCTCCTTCCCGGAACCTCTTCCCTGGCCGATGATATCTCCCTCAGTGCCTCACAGTAATTGGTCATATCTGTAAGTATGACAAGTATGTGCATTTCCCTCTCATATGCAAGATATTCCGCCATTGTCAGAGCCATCTTTGGAAGAATTATCCTCTCCATGGAAGGGTCAGATGAAAGGTTCAGGAAAAGTGCCGCCCTGGAAAGTGCACCGGTACTCCTGAATTCGTTGATGAAATAGTTGGCCTCTTCGCTTGTTATTCCCATTGCACCGAACACAACTGCGAAATCCTCATCTTTTCCCACAACCTTGGCCTGTCTCGCAATCTGTGCGGCAAGTATGTTGTGCGGAAGACCTGATGATGAAAATATTGGAAGTTTCTGGCCCCTTACCAGAGTGTTCATTCCGTCTATGGCGGATATACCGGTCTGAATGAACTCTGATGGCTCCTCCCTGGAATAGGGATTGATTGCGTTACCCACAACCTCAACTTTCTCCCTGCTGATAATGGGTGCAAGTCCGTCAATAGGCTCGGCCAGGCCGTTGAATATTCTCCCCAGAACCTCATCCGAAACGTTTACCTGTGCTGTGTGCCCGAGGAACTTGACTTTTGTCTCACCAATGCCTATTCCTGAAGTTGGACCAAACACCTGTACCACAGCCAGACCTCTGGCTGTATCAAGCACCTGGCCAACCCTTGATGAACCGTCAGGCATCTCTATCTGTACCAGTTCGTTATAAGCTGCATTTGCCACCTTCTCAACAAAGACAAGTGGTCCGCTTATCTGCGATATTGATCTGTAACTTATCTCAGCCATTACTGCGCCTCCGTCAGTTTTGCAACATCGTCTATGATCTCTTTCCTCAGCTGTTCCTGAAAGTCCGGGAACTTATCTTCGGGTACCTCTTTCATCCTGGATATTTTATCGCGTGAGGGCATGGATGACAGCTGCGTCATGGTGAATCCTTTGTCAAGTGCCACTATCTGCTGCCTTCCCATCTCAAGAATCAGTGATATCATGCCGTACTGTTTTCCCATGGAACAATACTGGTCTATGTCATCAAATGCACTCTGCTGCAGGAAATCCTCCCTTATCATTCTCGCAATATCAAGGACTGATTTCTCCTTTTCTGGAAGAGCATCGAAGCCCACCAGCTGAACAACCTCCTGAAGTTCGGATTCCTTCTGCAGTATTCCCATGGACTCCTTATATATGTTACCCCAGTCTTTGGCAATATTTTCAGAGTACCATTTAAGCAGATCGCCCTGGTAGAGAGAATAACTGTTGAGCCAGTTGATTGAGGGGAAATGCCTTCTCGATGCCAGAGATGCGTCAAGTGCCCAGAAAACTCTTGTAACACGCAGGGTGTTCTGTGAAACGGGTTCAGATATATCTCCACCCGGTGGTGAAACCGCTCCAACAATTGTAATTGAACCGATCCTTTCATCATTTGACTTTACTATTGCATTTCCCGAACGTTCATAGAATTCTGAAAGTCTTCTACCAAGATATGCGGGATAGCCTTCTTCTCCCGGCATCTCCTCAAGTCGGCCAGATATTTCACGAAGAGCCTCCGCCCATCGTGATGTGCTGTCAGCCATCAGAGCCACATTGTATCCCATATCCCTGTAATATTCTGCTATGGTTATTCCCGTATATATACTGGCTTCCCTGGCCGCCACTGGCATATTCGATGTATTGGCAATGAGGACTGTTCTTTCCATCAGGGGTCTTCCACTGCGTGGATCCTGAAGTTCCGGAAAAGTTGTTAGAATCTCGGTCATCTCGTTTCCTCTTTCTCCACAACCCACATAAACAACAATATCACTGTCAGCCCACTTTGAAAGCTGGTGCTGAACTACAGTGTTGTGGAGCACTATCCATCCTTTTCCTCCGATAAAGTTGCTTCCATAATCAGGAACCGAGAGATCATATACATATGTGTCTCCAATCTCAACGGAGATCTCTGTTACAGTATCAGGGAATAGCTGAAGTTCAATGTTTGTATTTTCATAAAATATTTCCTGGGCCTGTTCAGTAAAAGATGATTGTGAACTGTGTATGGTGGGATTTTCCATCATATTTGACGGTGTTTTGGATCCATTCACTCCTGCTGAGATGATCCTGTCACCCGGGCTTATGTTTATGGCCATTTTCTCCGAAATGGAACCGCAAGATTCAACAAACAGCTTATGTATTGGCGTAACAGAAACTTCCCTTCCGGATTCAGTTCTGACGGTCACCATTGCACTGCTTTTTCCCTTATAGATAATAAGGCTCTTGCTCCTTACAACTTTCCCATCCATCATTGAGAAAAGGTTAACGGGTCTGGAAATTCTCACAATTTCTTCGTTGTCTCCAGTTTCTGTTACACCTTCGGACCTGAGTTTATTGAACAACTGTTCTATTGGTATTTCTGTTCCGTCACCCAGCAAAACCGGTGTGTTGCCGGAAACACATTTTCCTGAACCGAATGGTCCGGGAACAGCCACAGTTCCACCTTTTGCCACGGGGAAGAATGTATCTATCACCCTCTGGCCTGTGAGAAGAGGGATCTCGGGTGCAAGCTTCCTTTCGACTTTTCTTGCAACCCTGACCGGCCACTCCTGGCTCAGTTTTATGATTTTTTCCCCCTTTTCTGTTTTTATTTTTCCCACAACATCATTTACGGTGAATTTTCCAGATTTAATCTCTGAAATCCTTCCTGAAACTCCAAAGGGCACCATAATCTTATGGTTTATAATCCCAGTTTCCTGTACCTCTCCAAGAATCTGTCCTTCAACCACTTCATCTCCTGGTTTGCATATTGCCCTGAAATCCCACTTCTTCTCTGTACTGAGTGGAGGTGCAGAATATCCTCTCTTTATGAAATCTCCGGTCTGATCCCTGATTACATCAAGTGGTCTCTGTATTCCGTCATATATTGATCCCAGAAGACCAGGGCCAAGAGCCACCGACAGAGGGTGATTCTCATTCACGACCTTTTCTCCCGGCTTAATGCCACTTGTATCCTCATACACCTGTATTGTGGATCTGTTTCCTTCAATCTTTATGACTTCACCTATGAGGCCAATATCACCAACCCGAACAACATCATACATCTTGATGTCTTCCAGGTCTTCTGCTATAACAACTGGTCCTGAAATCCTTGAAATTTTACCCATAATTCACCGTCCTATATCCACACCGAGAACCCTCTTGGCAAGCTGTGTAATGGATTCTTCCTCCTCGCTTCCAGGAAGAGGTATGAACACAACCACAGGCTTTGTTGAGGATTCCAGTTTTGAAATTAATTTAGCATCCATTTTTTTTCTCAAATTCTGCGATATCATCATGACCGAATACTTACCGGTTTTATAAATCTCCATAACCTTTTCCACACCTTTTTCATCATCCGCTATGAATGAGTCCTCAATACCTATGAGTCTGAATCCCAGGACTATATCTCTTTCGCCGATCACCGCAATATTTCCTGAAAATAGATTTTTTGCCATACTTACACCTAAGCTGAGATTAACAGTCTTGACAGTGTATCCTTCTCAACCTTATTGAGAATACCGTTCATTACTATCCTTATATTTTCCCTTTCTGCCTCTGACCTGAGAATGAATGAAAAAGTTGAACCTATTGAAAGTGCCTGGGACCTGAAAATAGCAAT
>JAJZOT010000069.1 GCA_021847855.1 Thermoplasmata archaeon
AAATGAGAGTATGGATACACACGAGAAACAACCTGATCGTTGAGTTGAATCCTCAGGTGAGATTACCGAAATCCTACAACAGATTCGTAGGATTGATGGAAGATCTCTTTGACAAAGGTCAGATAATTGGACCGGACGGATTCCTGTTAAGGCTGCATGACGGTGATTTCAAGACGCTGCTGGAATTATCCGGGCATTCAAAACCGGTGATTCTGTCGCCAAAGGGAACCAGAACAAACATAAGAAAAGTGTTTGACGTATCCGGGAAAGACACGAGCGTAATAATAGGCGGTTTCTCAGAGGGTGACTTCAGATCTCCCGTGTACGATCTTGGACATGGGTATTCAATATTCGATGAAGAACTGACCATATGGGCCGTTGGAATGGAACTGATCTGCCAGTATGAGAGAGACTTCAATATAGTGTGAGACCAGAATATCGCCATGCAAAGATTATGAAATAGGATGAACCAGTTGCATCTCAGTCTCCAGACACCTTATTACATCCGCATTTCACGCAGCATATACTCCCCTTCATTGGTTATCACTCCCAAACAGCCTGACCTTTTAAAATGCCGGGCATGTTCCGGATCGTTCACAGTCCATGGTATAACTGTACTTCCGTCTTTGATTAATGCGTTAAGTTCCTGATCTGTGTGCACCCCGCATTCCGGCAGAAGCACGTCGAAATCCCGTAAGAAGTGATTTTTTTCCGTATTCTGCTGAAAAAACGCCGAGAGGGTTCCCCTGTCATAGTCAATCCCGATTCGGATGTTTTGATCCAGTTTCTTTACTTCCTTGAGAGAATATGGATTGAACGATATCACCACGACATTATCACGCAACGAATATTCATGAATGAGATTTACAACCTTGTCCGGAAGGTCGTTTCTTATCATGCTTCCATCTTCCCTGACTGTTTTGAGCTCTATGAAAAAATTGAAGGAATCCATTGATTTAATCACGTTTTCTAGAGTCGGTATCCGCCCATCACCAGTTATCCTGATTCCAGATACTTCCTCCCAGGTCATGTCAGAAAGTTCTTTATTCATTCCTGAAAGCCTCCTTAGATCGAAGTCATGGAATATAACTGGAACACGATCCGACGTAAGTTGTACATCCAGTTCCACTGCGTCTAGACCGGCGTCTCTGGCTGCCATAAATGATTTAAGTGTGTTTTCCGTATATTTTGTGGGCAGCCCCCTGTGACCTATTATCAGAAACTTGCTATCAGAAAGAAAGTGCATGAGAGTATGAAGGTGTTTCAGAGTATAAGCTTAATCCGGCTTATTCTGTGTGATCTCCTTCCTCGAACGGAGCTTCCCATTCCAACTGTTGCAGGCAGATTAACAATATTTTTCTGTAAAAGGATGTATTCTTGATCGCTTTCATTCCCTACAACACGAAAGGGAATTCCTGCTAACAAATGTTAAATATTCCGGACACCATCTAAATTCCTGAAGTTATGACCGAAAAAATTGCAGTAATTGGCGGAGGCATAACAGGGTTGTTTACCACACTCTATCTGGCAAATGCCGGACATGATGTTCATCTGTACGAAAGAGGAGACATAGCCTCCGGAACAAGCGGGCACTTTCATGGCATGCTTCACAGCGGTGCTAGATATGCCGTTAATGACGAGATCTCCGCTAGAGAATGCGTAATTGAAAACCGAACTATTTTTGAGATGGCTTCAAATTTTGTGGATGACACAGGAGGATATTTTGTCGCACTTGACAGTGATGAGGCAGAATATGGTTATACCTTGTTCAGGAGGTGTATTGATCTCGGTATAGTAACTGAGGAAATCCAGCCTGAAGAATTCCTTAAGCTTGAACCATTTGTGAATCCATCAGTTCAGAAAGTTCTGAAGGTTCCGGACAAGATCATCCATTCTTACGAATTCAACGTGGCAGTTGCTCTTGAAGCCCTGATGAACGGAGCATCCATTAGCATAAACAGCAATGTTGAAAAAATTAATGTTGAAGCAGGTTCTGTGCTGGGTATCACGGTAAATGACATTCGTGGAACCAGAAGAGAGAGCTTTGATTACGTGGTGAACGCTGCTGGACCGTATTCTTCCGGACTGCTTTCCAGATCTGGGCTGGAAACACCGCCACTCATGCCAGCTGTGGGATCCATGGCGGTTTACAACGGCAGATATGTTAATTCCGTGATAAACCGGATGAGGAAACCTTCTGATGGCGATATTTTTCTCCCTTACGGGGAAGTTTCCATACTCGGAACTCTTGCAACTGTTGTTGAAGACCCAGAGGAATTCAAAGTGGATTCTGAAGATATTGAGATGATGGTTGAAGAGGGTAAGGAAATGATCCCGTTGCTCGGCGGGATGAAATACCGCAGGATCTATTCTTCCATACGTCCACTCGTGGACGATAATTCTAAATCTGCTAGGGAAACAACAAGAAGTTTCAGGATAGTGGATCACACGGCAGATGGACTTGACGGTCTTGTATCCATTGTAGGCGGGAAATTCACAACTGGAAGGCTGATTGGCGAGAAGACGGCAGATTATGTAGCAGGAAAATTTGGAAACATGGATCGTGGTAAAAAGAACATAGACCTTAACAGCACCTATGACAGATTCTCCCGTTCCGGTAAATGCCGTTATCCAGAATTACTGAAAATGATTGAGGGCAAGAGAGGAGCGATAGATGAAGAAAGACTGAGGCCTGCACTAAGTTTAATCTTTGCGGCTTCCATCTGCCTTGACTGATATGTTGCTTGAGGGAGAATTTACCGTTAACAGGCCAGTGCAGGAAGTAAACAGGTATCTCAGAGATATGGACAGGATTATGACTTGCCTCCCAGGTCTGCAGCAGTACACAAGATCCGGAGAAGAATATGTCTGCAGAATCAAACTCGACGTGTCAAAGGCGGAAAATTCATACCTTTCCACCCTCAGCGGAAAACTGGTTGCGAAATACGAAGATTCAACAGAAAATATGGCCAGAATATCCGCAAATGGAAGAATTGCCGGTTCATCCATCCAACTGATTATAATTGTGAGAACTTCACAGGAAGGTGGATCTACCTCTGTTTCATGGAGCAGCGAGATGGAATTCGGCCTTCTGATAAGGATTATCGGGGAGAGCAAGGTCAGGGAATTATCCACATTCAATATTGAAAAAACTATAGAATGTATTCGGAACCAGATGGAAACTGTTCAGACGTAAAATTTCAGAACAGCGATAAAAAATTGAAAATTAAAAAATTCAGGAGGAAATTCCCTCCAGTGACCTGTTTTTTGTCTCCTCCCCAAGGAATATGGTTACTAGAAATCCTGACAATCCAACGAAAAACAGCAGAATTTCCATTGGCACGATTCCATAAATACTAAACGTTATGGGAAAGACCACTGCGGAGATTATCGCTCCAACCCTGCTTATTGCTGTTCCAGCGCCCATTGCGGTTGTTCTTATTCTTGTGGGGAAAAGTTCGCTGACAAATATCCCAGTTGTCTGTCCTGTTCCCCCTGCGTTTGCAAAGTAGAATATGGCAAACATCGGGAAAAGCAGTAATAGAGGCGGAGCTCCCCCAGTAACCAAAAAGAATAATCCCAGGATAAGCAAAGCCACACCCTGTGCAAGGAACGTGTAAGCCTGCCATTTTTTACGGCCAATGATATCAGCGGTAAATACGAATACTATTGTCCCAATAATACCGATCATGTACAGCAGAAGCGTAAGGGACAGAGCGTCTGAATGAGATGATGATGAATATCCTAGGGCGAGTATCAGGAAAGCTGTGTAGATACCAATACCGTAGAATATCAGATCATTGAGGAACCAGGCAGTGTATGTGAATACTGCCCTTTTCTTGTAATTTATATTCTTCGAGGCATTTGTTTCTTCATAGAGGGTTGATTCTTCCTTAGCGGTCATATGGAATTTCTTTTTGATTTCAGTGATCTCTTTTGTGTCATTCTTCTCATCAGCAAATCTGGGTGTTTCCTCAACCTGCCTTCTGAGTATCAGTACAATTACCGCGGGAATAGCGCCAGCTGCAAGCAGGAACCGCCAGGCGTTGGCTCCAACAGGAAGAAGTGCCAGTCCGAGAGCGACTGCGGTTGCACCGCCTATCCACCATGACATTAACCCAGTTCCGAGGAGCTTTCCTCTTTCTTTGACCGGGGCAAATTCACCTATGATCGATAAGGTCAGGGCATAGTCTGCGCCTATTGCGAGACCCAGCAATGTCCTGAAGGCGATAAGTTCTCCGGCGTTGGCCGAAATGGCACTGAGTATTGCAAATGCGGCAAATATCAGCATATCCCACTGATATATCAGTTTCCTTCCCTTCATATCGGCGACGAAGCCAAATATTGCTCCTCCAACCAGCTGGCCAATAATTGTTGCTACTCCAACGAGCGCAGACAATGCCGGTGTTAATCCAAATAACGGACCTATAAAGATAAGGGCCGGACCTATTACGAGCAGATCGTATCCGTCCAGAAAATAGCCCATGTCCGACAGAGCCGTTATGAAATAATGGTAACGTCTTGGCTTTAGACTGTCCATTTCTCTCAAAAATTGACTTTCAGTCATCTTGTGCCTTACAAATATCAGCTTTTTAATTTTTCTGTATCGAAATACTATAGAATATATATCCAGATGAGGTTAATTTCAAAGAAGTAGTAACTTGTTCCAATCTCCTCAGAGGTCTTTGAGTCTACCGAGAGTCTTTTGCCATCCATGGTAAATCCGGTCACCTATGGCCCTGTCTATTTCTGGGGAGTAAGATTCGCCGGATTCATTCAGGAACTTTCCAACTTCACTGATCGGAATTTGTTCAAAAACAGCCAAGGAAAGCGCCGCAGCCCCTTTTGCAGTAATGCTTCCTGAGTTAGCTGGAACTGTAATGGGAATACCCAATATGTCCGCAAGAAACTGGTTGAACTCTGGGTTGTTTGTTAATCCTCCGTCGATCCTGAGTCCGTTTATATCAATTTTCAGAGATGCCTCAAAAGCCCTGAGGATATCCTTAGTTCTGTAGGCTATTGAAGCGATGGCGGACACAAGTAAATCCTCCTTGGATGTCGCGTAATTGAGACCCACTATCGCTCCCCTCATATTCGGGTCCCAGTAAGGAGCGCCGAGCCCCTGAAGGGAGTTCACAAAATACAGGCCCGGATTCTTCAGGACTCTTGATGTTATTTCAGTGATGTCGTCGTCATTGAAATCTATCTTGATTGACTTTCTAAGCCATTCCATCAATCCTCCAGCTAAAAAAATGCTTCCTTCAAGACAGAAATTCCTGCCACCGGATTCGTCCGTAAAGGCAATGGACGTGAGAAGATTTTTGTCGTACACAGGATTGGGACCGGTATTGGTCAATATGAAAGCCCCGGTACCGTAGCTGCTTTTTGTCTGTCCTCTTGACATGGAACCGTGACCCAGTAGTGAAGCCTGTTGATCCCCGATAATTGAAAATATCGGGGAACTGAATCCTACAGCTTCCGTGCTGGTATCTGCAATATGCGAAGCTGACGGGAGAACACTTGGAAGAATTTCATATGGTATCCCGAGAATGTCGAGTATTTCCTGATCCCAGTCCAGAGAATGAATGTTGAATAGCATGGTTCTGGAAGCATTGGACGGGTCAGTTACATTATCTGATCCCCCGCTAAGATTCCACACAAGCCATGAATCCACTGTCCCGACTGCGAGTCTGTTTTCCTTAATAAGTGCATCAATTCCCGGAACGTTGTTTAACAGCCATTGGATCTTGCTTGCGCTGAAATACGTGTCCGGAATCAAGCCAGTCTTGGACTTGAAAAATGAAAAATGATCAGACCTGAACCGTTCCACCAGGGAGCTATTGCGCCGGTCCTGCCATGATATTGCCTGGTGAATCGGTCGACCGTCACGTTTGTCCCAGGCAATTACTGTCTCCCTCTGGTTAGTTATTCCTACAGAAGCTATGTTACCTGCTTCTGTACCGGTTTTAAGCATCACGTCTCTGATGACCTTCCGTTGTTTATTCCATATTTCTTCTGGATCCTGCTCCGCCATACCTTGATTACCGTAAGACATCGATATTTTCTCTGAAGCTGATCCTATAAGTTTCAGGGAATTTGACCATATTGTAGCTTTGACAGCAGTCGTACCAGAATCAATTGCCAGAATCACACCGGTCATGGCAGTTCAAGGGTTTCCATGTACTTAATTCTGACCGGGCTTTTCTGGAATCCTGATTCTAAAACGGTTTGGTTCATGAAGTCCCCATTCGCTTCAATTTGCCAAGCAGTACATCTGCCGCAACGCCTATTGGTTCCCAGGTCGGTGAAAATGGCGGTGAATAGGAATAGTCAATCTTGGTCAGGTCTTCCACCATCAATTTGGAATACATCGCGGATGCCAGGACGTCAAGGCGTTTTGCAACTCCTTCTTTTCCCATCAGGTTTGCTCCGATCAATCTGCGTGAACCAAGATCAGCGGTGAGTTTTATTGTAATTGGCGTCGCCCCGGGGTAATACGAAGCTTTTGAAGTTGAAGTTATCGTGGATGATACCGGCTTGAAGCCGGATTCCAGCGCCTCTTCGTCAGTCAGACCAACTCTGCCAATTTCCAGATCAAATACTTTCACTACCTCAGTTGCACAGATGCCGGCATATTCTGCACTGCCGCCGACTGCATTTTCACCCGCAGTTCTTCCTTCTTTGTTTGAACCGGTGGCAAGCGGGAAATATGTGTCCTTCCCATTCACCATATTCCTGGTGGTTGCTACATCGCCGGCTGCATATATGCCTCTGATATTGGTTTCCATGCGTTCGTTGACCTTAATCGCATTGGAAACCCCTGTCAATATGCCTGCGTTCACAGCAATTTCACTGTTCGGAATCACACCAACTGAGACGAAAAGCAGATCAGCCGGGATATATCTGGAACCTGTTGTTACACCTGTAATTTTCCCATTTTCGCTATTTATCTTGTCTATCCGTGAATTCAATAGGATATCTATGCCATTACGCTTGAGGGTTTCCTTCACCGTTTCCATCATTTCCCTGTCAAGGCCCCTGAGTATCCTTTCTGATCTCTGGATTATTGAAACCTTGATGCCACGCTTGGTGAATGCTTCGGCCATCTCCAGGCCTATGTATCCTGCTCCAACAATTACTGCATCTTTTGCTGATTTGACTGCATCTTCTATGGTTCTGAGTTCGTTGAGAGTCCTGAGTGTGTACACCCCTTTTAAGCCTGAAAATTCATCAGGAATACGTGCTCTGGCTCCAGTGGCTATAACCAGGGCATCATAATGATCGGAGAACATTCCTTCACTGGAATTCACGGCCACCTCTTTTCTTTCCGGATTGATTTCCAGTACCTCTGAATTGATATGCACGTCAATTCGCCTCTCCCCGGTGAATTTGGACAACGGATAATGAATAAGGCTATCAAAATCCGGGACAACCCCTCCAATGAAGAATGGCATTCCACAGGCGGAGTAAGAAACGTATGAGCCTTTTT
>JAJZOT010000070.1 GCA_021847855.1 Thermoplasmata archaeon
AATGATCCGTTTTTTTCAGACACTTTTTGATCTGCAGTTATAGGCTTCATGTTTGTAACATTCTGAGCCCCAGCATATATTGTGGCAGAATAATTTGAATATCCTGGAGTTTCTGTTACATTTAGGTGAAAATATTCAAAACTATAAACTGTTCCCGGATAGCTAAGAGTGGCACCAAAGGTTGCATTAGCAGCCTGCGAATCAACCGGTACAATGGTAATTAAGCCTGCTATTAAAAGTATAATTGAAATTATTGGAAAAATTGCCTTCATTCTCATTTCCTGTTCCTCCTTGAAACAATTGCTGTAGAACCGATTCCTACAATAATAATAACAACTAATATAATTGAACCTGTTAAAAGTGTGTTATCCGGATTGCCCGTATAGTTCGAAATTAGATTGTTTCCACTTGGATAAGCCATTAACCCAGGAACACTCGGGAAGGAAACTGATAAATTGGGCATGGAATAGACATTCCCATGGACAGTTCCATTCAAAATTAATGATATTTGACTGGAGATATGTTGACTGCTGATTGGAGTCAATTTAACGTAAATCGTCAATGTCTGGTTGTAACTCAGGTTGACCTCACTCACATTTTTTCCATTATAAGTTATGGTTACATTCCAATTATACAGGTTAATAGTATGAAGATCACCTATTATCAAGTGTACTGTCTCGTTGGTATTTCCGGTATTTATTAATTTAACAGGAACTGCACCGTACCCTGAATCAAATACTACATATTTGTTGTATACTGATTGCAATTTTAAGTCGTAGAATTTTGAAATATTTACATTCACATAGTCTGTAATAGTTCCAGAGTGATAATTTAAAACAATTGGAATTGAATTGTTACCAGATGGAACCATGGTTGAATTCTTAAAGGATGCATTTACGCTTAAAGACTGGTTTATGCCAAGTTTTAAATTTTTCTTGGCAAATGTTATATTCCAAGCACTTGCTCCAGATGACAGAGATATATTAACCATTGAATTTCCACGGTTTCTGATTGAGAGTGTGTAATTGAAAGATGATCCTGCAGATATGTTTTTAATTTTTCCAAATGTCAGGGTCAAATTATATATGTATAACTTCTGCAAAGTAAGCTGTACAGACATTGCAGTATTTATATCAATAACTGTGCTGTTCGTAAATGAAATAGATTCAGTGTAGTTGTTTGAACTAACTGTAGTGTTTGTAGAAGCTGTGAATGTAAAATTACCTTCTGGTAAAAGTGTGCCGTGAGAATTAGAATTGACAACTATCAGCTCATTGGCCAGACTGATATTCACAGATGTATTAATAATTGAAGTACCCATAGTGACTGCAAAGTTTGTCATGTAGCCTGTCGTCATAGTTATATTCATATATGCCACATTTTGGAAAGGTGAAATGTCTATTATCCCCATGTAAGCAGCCCCTGTGAGGTTATTATATGCATATATTGTGTATGAACCATTCTTGACCGACATTGAATAGAAGCCCTGCGTATTGGAATGAGAGATATAAGAAACTATCCCGTTCCTGTACAAGGCAACTGAACTTAGTGAAGAGTTTACTCCTGCATATGATACTGTTCCACTAAGATCTGTAGTAAAGAGCTTTTGAGAAACAGATATGTTTACAACAGAATTTCCGGTAACCATTTGGTTTGTAGATCCAGCTATTGACCATGAGCCTGTGCTGTTTACCAAATTGTTTTGGAACGTTATTAGATAATTACCAGATGGAACCAAAAATGATGACAGTGATGTTCTTAGAGTTCCAAGGTTAGAAGTTATAAAGTAATTGCCAGAACTCCCAATACTGTTTTTCAGCGTAAGCACATATCCTGTAGAATATACTGGCACTATTGTTCTATTTACATTCAAGTCTATTTTTGTAAGGTTGACACCACCATTGCTTGAAATAGAATAAATTGTGTAAACACCTGGAGCAACGTAATCAGTACCAGAAAACTGACTTCCTGTTGCATTGAAAAGATCAACGGTCTTAGACCCAATAACTGTGACCATTACTTGACTCGTTGCATTGAGGAATACGCTTTGATTAGCCACCGTCACTGAGAGAATATTCCTGAAGAGTTTAACTTCCTGATTGGAACCTGATATGGATATGCTATAGATACCTGGCATTAAAGAAATATTAGCAAATCCGTTTTTTATTGCAGTCGTGTAGTTCTGATTTCCAAATATTTTTAAAGTCCCGTTCAAACTTGTCGAACTTTCATTGTTCAGTAAAATTTGTACTCTTACCCCATAGTTTGGGGGAGTTATTCCCGCATTTAATGTAAGGCTTTCTACTGGAATCATACTGGATTGAAAACCAGATGAATATGACCTTACCGAATAACCTACCATGGAGGGACTCTGAATATAAACAGAGGAGTAACCATCACTCAAAATTCTTGAAGTGCCAAGAGGGCTGTTATCAAAGTACAGAACACTAACTCCAGAATCAAATGCCGATGTTGAAGAAAATGCCCCAAGTTCTTTGTTATATGTCAGCACTGTTATTGCTGTTGAATTTACAAGTTTAAGGGTATAATTTAGGCTGTTTGAAGTGATAAATTTCATAGTGCTTGAAGCATATATTTTCCCAGCAAATACGCCTTGGCCGGATAATCCATATTCGAATTCGGATGGAATTTCAAAAGTGAATGTTCCGTTCTGGTTGAAATCTCTTGAGATGAAACCCGAATTGTATGCGAGCGAAATCTGACCGGAAAATAATGTTGCGTTGGCAATCGATGGGGTGAGCTTAACTGTGGTTGCGCCTTCTGAGTATACTGAAATCATTTTTGTTGAATTCAAATTTGTTGTGTTCATTATTGCATAGCCATCATGCTCTGCATATATTGTGTAAGTTCCGATAGTCAGATTGGAAAAGTAATAACCATTGCCCAGATCCGACAACTCATAAGATTGATTTAAATTTCCATTCAACAGCGCCATAACGCTGGGGAAGTTGGAATAGCCATCTACTCTTACGGTTAATCCGAATGAGGCTGCAGTTGACAGATTTACAGTCTGATTTTGATCCAATGCACTAAAAACTACAGATTCTATGGAACTACTATATCCTTTATATCCTGAAAAGACGTTGTATTGTCCTGGAAGGACATATAAAATGGCTCCACCTGATGAATTAGTAATGGCACTAGTCTGAGTATTGTCACCCTTCGCAGTTATAGTATATCCTGAGTTGGGAATTCCCCCAGTTTTCATAGTGGCAAAAATTGTGTCTAATTTCACATCAAGATCGTAAACAACTGGCGAGGTTGAAGAGGTAATATTCAGTGTTTCAACGTTACTGTACGTTGTGCCATTAACTATAACACTTGCACTGTAAGAATAAGCCGGGAGATCCCTGAACGAATATTGCCCATTTATAATTGGAGCAGTTAACGTAAGATTGTAACTGGAATTATAGAGCTGAACTGTACCGGATACAACCTGTTTAGATATAAAATCACCTGATGTGTTTGAATAATAGCCCTTTTGATAATAGAGATTTACAAGACCTGATATGGGTGTCGTGTTCATCTTATAATTGTTTTCAATGTAATATCCAGGCAGTCCAGTAGTCATATTGTATGTCGTATCTGTTCTTTCTGCTTGATCCATACTCACATTAACGTTGAAGATTTTAATTGTGTTGGTACCTGAAAGATACTGTTGAAGGAATGTTCCCGATGTTACAAAAAGTGTATCGTTTCCAGGAACTGCCGATATGTTATAGAATCCATTCCTGTTGGTTCTTGTATAACCATGTGGGATTCCATACTGATCGAATAAGGTTACATAGGCTCCATCCACAGGAACTCCAGACTGAGTGGTAATTTGACCGTATAATTTAGCCCCGGGGAAATATTCCACTATTGGGTCCGCGCTACTTGTTATCTGATATGACGGAGGAAAAATTATCTCTGTTCCCTTATTCTCTTTTTCGTATTTATATGCCTTCTGCAATGGAATCAGCGTCCATGCATTAGGATGTGCAGTATAGTTTTTATATGGATTGTATGGAATGGACTCATACATTATCTCAAAATGACTCATGTTGTATGCAGGTTGCAAACTATATGTTGTTTGCCCAAATGTGATACCTGGAATCCCGTTACTATGTCCAACAGAGCTTGGAGGAAGCCCAATCATGAATCTATAAATTGATGTGTTATAAAACGCGGGCGTATAGGTAATATCATAACCTATTGGTTGAACGTTTGTTGGTAATGAAGTCACATTATAAGTCCCATTGGAAGTAACTGCCTGAATACTGTAATAGTTTGTTGGAATTACCTCCCCGCTACTGCTTGTTACGGATGGAGTTTCAGTTAGATATGCTGGTGCGTAGAAAATCCCAGGATTGTTACCACTGAAAGGAAACAGGCTATGGTCTATCTGAATATATGAGATCTGGTAACCTGTTTCCTCTTCAAGTGCCTGATATAGATTAACTATGGTTGATGTTGAGTACTTCGATGAAAGCTGACCCTTGATCAACGCAAAATAAGAGTTGACAGGCCCTATATCTTTAATAAAAGTACCATAAATCGATTGGTTATTACCAATCCATGATGAAAACATTGATGGATTCTGTTCAATTGAAAGAATCAGGTTAGCTTCATTATGTCCCAGTAATTGAACCAGAGTGTTGTTCACCTGTGAGCTAAATTGGCCATTTCCTGATGCGATATAGTCCGCTTCCAGAAGTCTCGCTGCAAACAGAGAGATTATCTGACTTTGGTTTTCCGCGAGTAAAATTTGCCCGGCTACCTGATATGATTGCTGAAAGTCATCTGCCACCGTGGGATGCCGACCCTGATACAATTCCTGGAATCCATAATCCCACCATGATACATATGCTGGTCTCTGATCCAAGGGAACATTGGTATTCTGTGTCGATAGCCATGCAAGCGAGGATGATAACGGAGAAGAATTATTGGTTATGAGAAGCCCAGTTCCTCCGATATAATCTGTGCTGTTTGCCTGGAATGCATATGGACGCAAAATGGAAGGAAGCGTATTGTATATCTGCTTATTCACCTGCTCTGCATTATTTGCAGGTATTCCATTTGAAATCATAGACAATCCTGCTGGAAGCACCAGACCAAGTGATATCACAACGGCCAGAATTACCTGAAGCCATTTTATATCGGCTTTAATGGCACTCCTCCTCTGCTTCATTGTTTTTCTCGAGTTTTGTTCAGAACCTCTGTTTAATTTCAATATTTCAAGAATATACATTAAAAGGGCTCCTGTCCCTATCGCATAGGCTGGTGCAGCAGTTACGTTAAACCTTGCAGCAGCGAAACTCATATATATGGAAACGAGTGAGAAGACGAGTATGAATATAATTGAGTCTTTTTTCTCCTTGAAAGCCAGATAAAACATATAGATGATACCACCCATACCCATTGCAAAAATTCCAATTCCAAATTCCGATAAGTATGAACTAAGGAGAGGCGCAGCGGTAAGTGGAGATTGTGCTTCAGCAATTGTGCTGTAGACTCTTGTCTTTATGAAGTATCCCTCACCACTTATAATCTCATTAAATATGTGAGGGCTTGCAAATCTTACTGCCGCCAATAAACCTCCTAGAATTATGACGAGCAGTGGGATTGAAATAATCCAAGGTTTTCTTCCGAGTATACCAATTAGTACTGATAGTGCAATAACGCCCAACCCTATGAATAAAGGAGGTATAAACCAGATGCTTGGTGCATTATTTGCGGCATAATAATAATAATAACTCATGGCAAAAGATATCGACACAAAAATTACTGAAATAAAAGTTACATATCCGGTATTTTGATTGATAAAGAGATTGAACACCAGCTGTATAATTATATATATGGCAATTATGGCCAATATGTATGCAGCGCCTTGCCATGAAAGCATGAGTGCACCATATGAAATCGCACCGAATATGGCGTATTCGGTAGATAATAGATTGTTTTTAACATACTTGATTATTGATCCATAATATGATTTTATATCAGTAAATTTCTCTATGATCCTTTCCTTTGAAGACATTCTCATGGCTTTTTCAAAGAAATAAATAGCAAAGAACGCAAAAATAAGCTCAGGTGTATGCATTCTTCCATCTGTTAGAACCCCGGAACTGAGATCGCTTGGTATTAAGGCATAAACAAATGCAGAAATCAGGCCGACTTTTTTCCCAAAGACATCCTTTGCTAAAAGGTAAACAGGTATTATTAAAAGCGCTCCAAAAACCGCGTCAAACTCCATAAAAGCGTAATATGCCGCAGTTTTAACGCCAAGGATTGGTGATAAAATTTCAGCTACAAATACAATTAATTCATGGAAGAACGGGTTACGGGGGTTTCCCGACCCTATTGGGTAATTGAGGGCTTGTGTATATGTTAGCAAATGTCCAGTAGCTATAATTTGCTGAATTATATAATAATTGAAATACGGATCACTTCCTCCGGACACGTTTGCCACCATTCCAACAAATGCTTGCTGCCATGCAAAATAATTTCCTATAAATAAGTAAATTGCAACAAGCATTGCTATTATGGTAAGCTCTGAATTTCTAGAGACCCAAGATTTGAATCCCTGTATTGATTGGACTTGAATTTTACCCATTACTTAACTACCTAGGAAAAGCTAATAGAATCTTTCTATATGAAGATTCTTGAAGGCTCTTTTTCTTCATATTATACCACCTTCGACGAATAGATCTTAAGACTTCAATTATCGATTTAGTAAAGGAAAAAGCATTTAGCGCTGAATAAATAGACCCGAGAAAATGAAATATAATCGTTTAAGGGAACAGATAATGAAACTGCTGATTAACGAAAAGCAAAAAGGTATACTTCAGGCGGAACTGGAAAGAAAATTGAAGTTCTCACGCTCTCATATATCAGAAACCTTAAAAAAACTGCAGAATGAAAGAAAAGTTGAGGTAAGAAAGGTATCCAGCAATATAAATCGTTTGTGGCTCCCGTTATACTTCCCGGGAACTTTAAATTATCAGGTAAGAATAGGCATTCTTCGTTCTTCTGAATATGTTATCCATTTATCAAAATTAATGGACATATTGGAAGATGAGAAGAAAAGCGTTGCCATAAGAGTTTATGAGTCCACTATAGAACTTCTTCAAGATTTAAACCAATCTCTACTGGAAATAGTTATGGCTCCATTTTACCCTTCATTACTGAATTCACTTATATATGAAAATCCAATAGTTTGCCCGGTTGCATCTGGCGGTTCGGCGATTGTCTCTCTTCCGGGAGAAGATATCCTTTATGTATCCGAGACCAGTACTATGGCTAAATTTGCTCAGGTCTACATTTCTTCTAACAGAAATATAAAAATGGTCAGTATGGGAAGTATGAAGAAAAACATTGAACAATTTTTGAAACAGGGAGGATTAATTGCGTTGTGGGAACCATATTTGTCAATAGCTTTGAAGAAACATGGCGTCAAAATAAAA
>JAJZOT010000071.1 GCA_021847855.1 Thermoplasmata archaeon
CACAGTAATTTTACCTGTTCCTGTTTCGTGGCTTATCCCTAGACAATTTGAGTGTCGCTATTCAATTTTGCCTTTTCCATACCTGCAAAATTTCCATCATGATAACAGAGAGGGAAAGATAATAATTGATCATTGGGATAATGGTGTATGGAGCCTGTAAGGGTTGGAAAGGTCAAGGAAGTTTACGATGAGGGCGAGACACTTTTGTTCAAATTCACAGACAAGATCTCTGTGTTTGACAAGATCATTCCCAGTCTCATTCCTGGAAAGGGGGAATCACTGTGCAGAACCTCTGCATTCTGGTTTAAATACATAAAGGAATCTGCACATGTGGAGACTGACTTCATTGAAATGCCTGCAAAAAACCAGATGAGAGTTATAAAGTTCTTCATACCTGAGGGAAAGGGAAACCCTGATGAAATAGAATACCTGATTCCACTTGAGTTCATTACCAGGTATTATGTTGCAGGTACACTGTTTGATCGACTTAAATCTGGCAAGATTAAACCAGAAGATATTGGACTGAACAGCATGCCAAAATATGGTGATGAACTTGATGATCCCTATTTTGAAGTTACAACTAAGTTCGAAAAGTTTGACAGGCCACTGACAACCGGGGAATGCATTGAGATAGGTGGAATGACCCGGATGGAACTTATCAACATAAGGGAGACACTTTTCAAGGTTGATAGAAGGATAAACAAACATGTGCTGAAAAACGGCCTCATACATGTGGATGGAAAAAAGGAACTTGCATTTGATGCTGGAAGGGAGCCTGTGCTTGTTGATACGTTTGGTACACTGGATGAGGATCGATTCTGGGAGAAAAAAGATTATGACAGTGGTGTGATAAAAGATCTCAGCAAGGAATCTGTAAGGCAATACTACAGGTCAATCGGTTATCATGACCAGCTCTATTCGGCAAGGGAAAAGAATCTCCCGGAGCCTGATATCCCTCCTCTCCCGCCTGATCTCGTAAAGAAAACGTCTGATCTGTACAGGGAAATGTATGAGAGGATTACAGGAGAGAAATGGTAGGTTTCACTGAATGCCGAGCTCAACCTGAGTTTCCACATAATGCCACAGATGGTGTTCAATCTCATAGTTCCAGAGGGATTCCTGAACCTCTTCATATTCAAGCATGGGTTTAGAGAAAACAGGTTCAATGGATGACTCATTCAGGGAGTTGTTCCACGGGGTTACGCCGATCCTTATCTTGAATGCCACTGGAGTGCCTTCGATAGTGATTGTAAATGCTCCATCCTTTGCAAGAAGAGACCTGAAGATTCCACCTTTTCTTGCCTGGATTAATGATCCCTTTGAAATATGAATGATCTGCGTCTTGAAATTTTCCTCCTTGAAGAAATCTTCTATTGCTTCTGCCAGCTTTGAAATGTTGACATTTTTTCCAACGTATTCCCGCATCGCGTATTTCATCTGATTCAGACTGGAATTGCATCAAGGTTTATAATATTGTTAGGGGTATGGTCAGACCAGGAAACTTGAGGAAATATTGGCAGAAAAGGAGTGCTAAGGGCTTTTTATCAAATGAAAAGAAAAGCTTGCCTAGATGAACTGGAAAATAGTGTGAGACCGTTGAATGCTCTGGGAAAATGATCCCTGAAAATCTCGTCAGCATGACGGGGAGACATTGAAGATGTGCTCCGTATCTTCTGGTAAATGCTCCTTCGTGTGTAATCAGAATGTTCCAAATCGTGCTATTACGTCGGATAGATTGTCCATGTAGTCCTTGAAAATTCGTATTATGTCCCTTGATGTTATGACTCCGACAAGTTTACCGTTCTCAATGACCGGTATCCTTCTTATTCCGTGCTTGCTCATCATGACCGTTATCTTATCGGTTGGTGTTTTCGGATCAACAGAAATTATAGGGGTGACCATGAGTTCTTTCATTGTTATTCTGGACGGATCAACACCTTTTGAAATTATTTTGTTTATGTAGTCCCATTCCGTGACCATTCCAAAAGGTTTCCCCTCTTTATCCTTCACCACCACAAAACCAACGCGGTCGTTACTCATTATTTTTGACGCCTCAAGGGCGGTTGTATCTTCACCAAGCATGTTCGTATATTCTTTCATTATATCCTTAGCATATAGAACCATGATTGAGTATTCGTTCTGGATATATAGTTATTCATTTATTTTCCATTGCAGCAATCAAATAGAATTTTTTCATCTCATTTTGTTCCTGAAAAGTTCTTTTGAGAATGTAAAGTAACCTGAAGTTATTTTTCTCAGTTCATCCCGAACTTGTCATCCCGAACTTGTGTATTCTGATGCTGTCATGTAAAAAAAAAGTCAAATGGCATGAAAGTTAGACCGGGCCCTGAACATTAACTTATCTGTAATAATAGTGCATAGCTACTGGGGTGGGAAAGCCTTTAATACAATTTATCAATGCTGACCTGTAATTTTCAAGAGAGTGAACATATGAATCAAAATCAGGTATTACAAACAGGAACAACTACCGTCGGTATAATAGTTAAGGACGCCGTGATAATGGCCACTGAAAGAAGGGTTACAATGGATCATTTTATCATGCACAAGGACGGAAAGAAGCTGCACCAGATAGATACCCACGCCGCCATGACCATAGCTGGCCTTGTGGGAGATGCGCAGGTTCTTGTCAGATACATGTCAGCAGAACTTCAGCTTTACAGGCTTCAGAGAAAAGTGAACATGCCTCTGGAAGCTGCTTCAACCCTTCTCTCAAACATACTCAATCAGTCCAAGTACTACCCATATATGGTCCAGCTTCTGGTTGGAGGATGCGATACTGCACCCCATATCTATTCGGTTGATGCCGCAGGTGGGTCAGTTGAGGACATTTATGCCAGCACAGGTTCCGGATCTCCATTTGTCTATGGTGTTCTTGAGACACAGTACACAAAGGACATGAAGATTGATGAAGGCATTGATCTTGTCATTAAGGCGATATCTGCAGCCAAACAGAGAGATTCCGCATCAGGCGGCATGATCGATGTGGGTGTCATTGACATGAAATCCGGTTTCAGGCAGGTTCCAACAGAAGAAGTAATGGACCGCATAAAGAAGCTTAAGCTTCAAGTTTAATTATTTAAAAAAATTTACATTTCAACAACCAGGACACATTTTAACAGGAGATTCAGCAATGTCTTTTAAGGACTATTTATCGGAAGCGCGTGCCATATTCGATCGATTGTATCCGGATAACGAGATTACAGAGGTGGACTATGAGGGTTCAACAATAGTTGTTTATACCAAGAATCTTGAACTTTTTGCCAACAGGGATGATCTGGCGAGGCAGATTGCACAGGAGATGCGTAGAAGGGTTGCAATCAGACCTGATACATCCATTATGCTTCCCGAAGAGGAGGCAAGGACAGAGATAGAGAAAGTGATACCTGCTGAGGCGGGTCTGAAAGATATCTATTTTGAATCAGATACAGGAGAGGTTGTCATTGAGGCGGATGAACCCACTGCATTTGCCACGCACAATTCTTCTGTAATAAGCGAGATTAAAAACAGGACCAAATGGTCTCCCAGGGTGGTCAGAGCACCGCCAATGCATTCAAGATATGTAAGTGAGATGAGAGAATTCCTGCTGGAGACAAAGACAGAGAGAAAGAAATTTCTTCACTCACTTGGGGAAAAACTCAATATACCTCCAATGCCGGGGGAGACATGGATACGGATAACTGCCCTTGGTGGCCACAGGGAAGTGGGAAGAAGCGCAACGCTCATATCAACAAACAATTCAAGGGTGCTGGTCGACTGCGGTATGCTCAATACTGCGGAGATAGAGGATCAGCCCTGGGCCAGCGCACCTTACCTGTACCTTCCGGAAATTCAACCGTTCAGTGCAATAGATGCTGTGGTGCTTACCCATGCACACCTGGATCATTCTGGACTTTTGCCCATACTTTTCAAGTACGGTTATGAAGGACCCGTATATATGACACCTCCCACGAGAGATATGATAGCCCTTCTGCAGAACGATTACATCAAAGTTGCACATGCGGAAAGCCATAAAGGCCCATATGAATCGAAACATATAAGGGAAGAGCTGAAACATACCATAGCGCTCAGGTATAACGAAACAACGGATATCACACGGGATATAAGACTCACTTTCTACAACGCGGGTCATATCCTTGGATCAGCATCGGCACATCTGCATATCGGAGAGGGACTCTACAACATTGTTCTGTCAGGGGATTACAAATATGAAAAGACATGGCTCTTCAACTCAGCCAATAACAAGTTTCCGAGAGTGGAGACCCTGATGACTGAGAGCACCTATGCAGGGAGAGATGACTACTTCTACTCAAGATCGGAGGCGTCGAACACGCTGGTGGACATAATAAACAGGACCTATGAACGGGGCGGATCCGTACTTATACCGGTATTTGCGGTGGGCAGAAGCCAGGAGGTCATGCTTGTTCTTGAGGAGGCCGTGAGGACTGGAAAGATAAAGGAGACCAATGTTTACCTGGATGGCATGATCATGGAGGCAACTGCAATTCATGCAGCTTATCCTGAATACCTGAACAGAAATTTAAGGGAAAGCATAATGGTAAAGAGAGAGAATCCTTTCCTGAGTCCCATTTTCAAAAAGGTGGAATCCCGTGACCAGAGAACAGATCTCTGCGACACCACGGAGAGCAATGTCATTCTTGCCACTTCCGGAATGATGAATGGCGGACCGGTTATGGAGTATTTCAAGGCATGGGTCGACAACCCTAAACATTCCCTTGTGTTCGTGGGATACCAGGCTGATGGCACTATGGGGCGAAGAATACAGAGGGGTGCCAGTGAGATCACGCTGAGTGACAACGGGCAGGTGAGAAAGTATGAAGTCAAGATCAATGTTGAAATCGCAGAGGGATTTTCAGGACACTCTGACAAGAAGCAACTCCTGGCATACATAGCTGGAATGCAGCCAAGACCCCAGAGAATTCTTGTGAACCATGGGGACGGGGACAAAACCGTTGAATTCGCCAGACTCATCAGATCGAAGTTCGGAATAGAGGCTGTGGCCCTGAAAAATCTTGAGACCACTAGAGTTTACTGATAAATTATTCCTCTGGTTAATTTGAATAATGATGAAAATTACCATTTTCAGGTTTTTTTCAATATAGGTGGGGTTTCATAAAGAAAAACAGTGAGATACCCCCTGCAAAATTTTAAAAAATATGAAAAACGGGAATTCTGGAGAACTAAAGCGGAAATTCGCCATCGGGAGATACCGTTTTCCAGTCATCCAGAAATCTGGCAAGTCCCTCGTCAGTCTTTGGATGTGCCGGAAGCTGTTTCAGGACACTGAATGGAAGGGTAACAACATCTGCTCCTATGATTGCTGATCTCAATACATGGACCGGGTTTCTCACAGATGCCACCAGGATCCTCGTATCCAACCCGTAGTTCACGAATATGGTTTTTATCTGATCTATTATCTCCATCCCGTCCTGGCCAGTGTCATCCAGCCTACCCACAAATGGTGAGACATATTCTGCACCGCTTTTTGCAGCCAGAAGTGCCTGGATTGGATTGAAAATGAGTGTGCAGTTGACTGCCACTCTCTTCTCTTTGAGGCTCTTGATAGCCCTCAGGCCATCAAGTGTCATTGGTATCTTCACCACAGCATTGGAACCCAGTGAAGATATCTTCATTCCCTGCTTCACCATGTTCTCATAATCTGTGGCAACCACTTCGATGCTCACTGGACCAGGAGTTATCTTCAGTATCTCCTTCACAACATCGGCAAAACTCTTGCCCTTTGCTGCCTCCTTCTGTGCAAGCGACGGGTTGGTTGTAACACCGTCAACAAGACCAAGTTCCACACCCTGCCTTATCTCGTCCACATTTGCTGTATCAAGAAATATTTTCATACCTTTTCTCCTCCCTGAAACATTGTTCAGATGTCCTCACAATATCGTTAACACCAATATGAAAGTAATCGAATAGCTCCCATGATTTTCCTGATTTACCGAATGTATCCTGCATTCCAACCCTGAAAACCGGTACAGGGTACTCCTCTGAGGTTACCTCTGCAACCCTGCTTCCAAGTCCGTTGAATATAGAGTGCTCTTCCACTGTAACTATCCTGCCGGTCTCCCTGGCTGCCTTCACTATCTCATACCTGTCAACTGGCTTTATTGATGACATGTTCACAACCCTGGCGTCAATTCCTCTGTTTTTCAGTTCC
The DNA here is from genome assembly GCA_021847855.1 of Thermoplasmata archaeon. The sequence continues at coordinate 6,209 of JAJZOT010000071.1, forward strand.
TTTGCCGCATCCAGAGCGTATGAAACCATCACCCCCATTCCAAAAATTGTGATGTCTGAACCGTCCTTGAATGTTACAGATTTTCCTGGTTTGTACATATAATCTGGTTGGTTCAGCACAGGGAATTTCTCCCTGGTCAGCCTGACATAATACGGAGTTTTTGTTTTTTCTACCAGGAAATCCAAAACAGATCTGGTTTCAATTGAATCCACAGGCACAATGACCTTCATATTGGGCAGTCCGGACATGATTCCGACATCCTCAACGATCTGGTGAGTCGCACCGTCCTCCCCAACTGTCAGGCCTGCATGTGTAACAACAAGCTTAACGTCAAGGTTGTTGTAGCATACTGACTGCCTCAGCTGCTCGTACGTTCTGGTGAGGAAAACGGCGAATGTTGATGCAAAGACCTTTTTTCCGCTGAGTGCAAGACCGGCAGCAGCAGTTATCATTGACTGTTCTGAGATTCCCATGTTGAAGAACCTCTCAGGGAATTCCTTGCCAAAGATGGCTGTCTTTGTGGATGACGAAAGATCCGCATCCATGACTACGACGTCCCTGTTTCTCTGCCCTATCTCCCTTATCTTCTCCCCGTATGCTTCACGCAGACTTTCGGTTTTGTTCACTGTAAATCACCTGACAGATCAGCTATTGCCCTTTCATATTCTTCCTGCGATGCCGGGGGTGCGCCATGATATTTTGGGTTATGCTCCATATAGCTTACGCCTTTCCCTTTCACCGTGTTTGCGATAATAATGGTTGGTCCATCCTTATGCTTCTTTGCTGTCTCTATGGAACTTATGATTTCCTCATAATTATGACCGTCAATCTCAAGTACATTCCAACCGAAACTCCTGAACCTTTCGGACAGGTCTGGCATTGGCATTATATCCCTGGTAAAACCGTCGAGCTGTATCTCATTCCTGTCCAGTATTGCTATGAGGTTGGACAGCCTGTACTTGTTCCCTGCCATGAGTGATTCCCATATATTGCCTTCTTCAATCTCACCGTCGCCAAGGATGACAAAAACCTTGTAGTCCCTGTTGTCGAGTCTTCCAGCGAGACACATGCCCACTCCTATTCCAAGCCCCTGCCCAAGAGATCCGGTCGAAGCTTCAACACCCGGAATTCCCCTGTGCACATGGCCTTCCAGTTTAGAATTGATTTTCCTGAATCCTGTCAGGAGATCCTCGGGAAAGAACCCCTTTACTGCCAGCGTTGCATACAGGCCCGGAGATGCATGCCCCTTGCTCATAA
>JAJZOT010000072.1 GCA_021847855.1 Thermoplasmata archaeon
ACAAGAATACTGCATACCGATAAGTTCACGATCGGGAAGAAAACGTCCCTGGTTGTGACGAAGTACCTGCCGACATCCGAGGTAACTACTGTTGATTATCCAATCCTTCTTTCAACAGGCAGGTCCCTGTTCCAGTTCAATGCGGCTACAATGACAGACAGATCTGGTAACAGGACATTCCATGACACAGATTATGTGTACGTTTCGCGTGGTGATGCAGAGAAAATGAAGCTTAAAACGGGAGAAAGGGTGAGACTTGTGAGCAGGTACGGGGAGGCAGTGACAAAGTTCTCCGTGGATTATAACCTGAAAGACGGCACTGCATTTGCAACCTTCAACGACCCCCAGGTTAGCCTGAACCAGATCACAGGTCCACAGAGGGACGCTAAACAGAATACTCCAGAATACAAGGTTACTGCTATCAGGATCGAGAAAACATGAAAGAAAGCAAAATCCATCTTACAGCGTTCTAAACTTCTGCTCCTGGGTCAAGTTCGGAGTAATATACCCATCCTGATTCCACTGAGTTACCATTGTTTTTTCCAGCATATAGGCATGGGCGAGTGCACACAGGTGGAATTCCCTTAAACGAGCGTTAATCATATTGAATCATCGAACTTTCATGTGGGTAGCGTTGCAAACTAAGTTCATTTATCCTATATCTTCAGGAATCGTCATATAATAACATGGTCATCTGTTATTTCTCCAGATTGATTGTGTAGTTCCATTCACAGTAGGGACAAAAAAGTAAATGTATTGCCAGTGAATCAATCTTAACCTGAAATGAATGCACCTTACGATTTCTGGAACCAGGTGGTGACGGATGTCCTTGTTGAAAAGAAAGCCACCATTTACAAGTCAGATGATATTGAGTTCATCCCAAGACCTGAGGAAAGTGGCCTGTTCGTGAGATCAATAGGAGAGCCAAAAGGGCAGATTGCCGACTGGAGATCATCCATTCCTGGTTCCATAAGAGGCATCCATGTTGTTGAGTTCAGGGATCGTTACGAAATCCATGTGGACAGGTTTGATCCGGCAAAGAAGCCTATAAGCCATCTTTTACTTGAAAGTCCAGGATCAGCAATTCTCATTGGGGCACTTGGCCTTTTTGTTGCATTTCTGGGTGGAAGTTTTTTTAAAAGATAGATGTACGGTTGTTCTGGCTTATATTTCCATGTTGAAGATGGTCATGATTGCATGGGATCAATAAGCCACAGATTCCGTTGGATGAAAAATAAATAAATATAGTTAAGCATACCCAGGTACAGGAAAAACATGAGAAGGGGGTGTGGCAATAATGTTCGGGAGTTTTTATCTTACAATAATTTATGCCATATTGCTCACCTTTGGACGAATAGGACTGATCCTCATAATTTCAGTATTTCTTGCCCTGATATTTGGGGTTCTTGCCGCTAAGGTAAGGGCTGCTGAAGTAATAATAATCCCAATAACTGATGTTCTGGAAGCAGTACCTGTTGTATCATTCTTCCCCATAATACTTGTCTTCTTTATTGTCAGGATTGGAGGCTCCTTGGGAACTGAGCTTGCAGTTGATTTCCTCCTTATAACTGCAGTTATCTGGAATCTTATTCTTGGTGTGTATCAGTCTGTCCTCCATATACCGAAAGAGTATGAGAGTGTAACAAAAGTATACAAAATAGGCATGCTCGAGAAGCTGAGAAGACTCTATGCACCAGCTGCTTTTCCCTCCATTGTGGCCAATATAATGCCGTCCTTTGCCAGTGCTCTTTTTTACGTAACACTTACTGAGGTCATCACCATAGGGAACAGGAATTATGAGGTCTTTGGAGTAGGTACTTTATCTGTGCAGCTTGCAAATGTCGGGAACTACACGGGCATTGTTATTCTTATCATGTTTCTCATAGTGGCAATAGGACTCACATTCTATTTTTTCATAAACCCTCTCATAAAGATTGCTGAGAAGTACAAATTTGAAAGCAACATGCCGGAAAATGTGGAAAAATCAAGGAGGAGGCAGAATGCATTCGTGACCGTTATAGGAGAGAGAATCAACCAGGTCATTGGATCCACACAATCAGCTATTTCAGTGGTTAACAGATCTATTCCCAGAAGGGAACATAATGCCAGACCCCCCCTAAGATTTTCAGACAGAGTTGTCAATGTTATTGTTGGATCAACTCTTCTGGCAGTCCTGCTCATAACATTATATTTTGTTGCGGAATCCGGTTTCAGTTCAGCTTTTACACAGTATATACTTAACCCATACTACCTGAAGATTTTTGGCATTGCAACCCTGTATGATCTGGCAAGGATAGCCACCGTATTTGCCATTTCGCTTGGAACCATGGTGCCTCTTGCAGTGTTTTTTGGAAGAAGAAAGGTTTCTGGAAGGCTTACAACGGGTATATTCCAGATACTGTACTCAATACCGTCACCTGTTTTACTTCCACTCATAGTAATTTTCCTGACACCACGGGTTTCGGTATTCCTTGGGGAAGGCCTTGCCTTCAATGCAGATGTTATGCTTATAGCTTATCTCTCTGCAGCCTCATACATATTTTTCAATGTTTACGGATCTGCAATCAGCATACCGAATGAGCTTGAAGTTATAACCAGGACTTACAAATTCAACAGGAGAATGAAGATTAAACATCTGTCGTTTCCAGCAATAGTACCGGGACTGATCACGGGATCCATGTCGGCTGTTGGAAGTTACTGGGGTGGTCTGCTGGTTGCAGAATATGTAACATTCAATGGGAAAACATTCTCCGTGAAACATGGACTGATGCTGCTGGTATCTGAAGCAATTTCAAGTGGGAACCTGGTATACGCAGATGCCATAGACATATTTATGGTCATAATAGTGGTAATACTTACATTCGTTGTCTGGGTCAGGCTTTACCGTTATTCAGAAAAAAGATTCACATATGACTGATTATTCCATCTGCCTGAATATCTCGTCGTAAACGTCCTCTTCAGGAGCTTCCTCTTCTATTTTGTCTGCGATCCTTATAATCTTATCTTTATTGTATGTCCACTGGTTGATTCTCCATGATCTTCCCTTGACAATGTTGATCTCTTCCCTGTGTGTCTCAAGAAATCCATATTCCTCAAGATTGTAGAACACGTCCCGTTCTGGAGCTGAAAGAACATTATCCAGAACGTAGTCGTCGTAGCCGAAGAAAGATAGGACAAAATCACAGAGTTCCTCAATATCGCCCTGCCCCATTCCCTTCTTACCGTAAGTTTTTTCAAGAGCCCTGATGAGCACTTCCCTGGTTAATACGGACATAGAAGATCCTTGACCCATTATCTACTGCATATTAAATTTTGTTATAGCGTATATAATGAGTCCTCCTTCAGGTCTTGTCATTCAGCCAGAACAGCTGTTCGGAATGTTATGCAAAATTATTCTTTCAAAAATAATAATCCTTCAGGAAATGTAAGATTTGCGGCACATTATAGATATATTAACTCAAGCTTTGAATTGGCCATGCTCTGAAATGTTATATCTCTGTCAACAACCACTATGTCCTTTTCCTTGTATATTTTCTCGGGTTTCTTATCAAGTGTTCCCATTCCCTGTATGACCCTGAGTATTGACTTTCTGAATACCCTTATTGGGGCATTCTGTTCTGCCTTTATGAAATATTCGTTTATTCCCTTCCCATTGTCGTTATAGAGCGTTTTTATGTATCCCCATGGTGTATCGGTGCGGTTTGAATATTCTGTACGGATTGTTTCCAGGTCCTTCTCACTGTCAATGCCAAGCCAGAGAGCATCCTCCCAGTATGCTCCGATTGCCTTGGCCAGGGCCATTTTTGGAAACGCTGTTGTCTCTATATCCTTTTCGTGATAGTTCAAGAAGAAGAATTCCTTTGCCTCTTTCTTAATGTAGTAAAGACCTGAATTTATAAAATAGTCAAGAAGAGGTTTTTCCTTGAATGTCACGATCTGGTCCCCGAACATCTCAACTATTCCAAAGGGTGATCTCATCTTTGAAACGAACATGACCATCCTGTATTGTGAATCACGGGAGAATTCTATAAACCTCTGGAAGTTTATATCTGTAATGGTATCGCCGTTCCTGAGAATAATGTCCTGATCCCATACGTTGTTGAAAAGATTCCTTATTGAGTAGAGGGTCCCCATGGGTTTTTCCTCCCTGAAATAGTGGAAATTCATTCCATCCTTGCTGTTTCCATAACGTTCCTCTATCTTTTCTCCGAGGTATCCGGACAGTATATAAACATCCTTGATGCCCATATTCTTGAAATCGTAAATCTGACGGTCCATTATGGTTTGCCCATCCTTGATGGAGATGAGAGCCTTAGGAATCTCGTCTGTTATGGGCTTTAACCTCTTACCGTATCCTCCTGCAAGTATTGCCCCTATCATTGGGTTAAATCGTACCCATATATAAGTTAATTTTCAAATAAGGATAAAAATTCATGAAAATGTGGTTTGAAAATAGAACCTTTCAGTAAATCTTAGATTGTGAATTCCTGGCCAGGCTCCAGGATCTTAACTTCTGCAAACTTCCCCGCCAGATCCCTGAATCTATCTGGATCCTGCTTTATGGGAGGGAAGGTATTGAAGTGCATTGGCACTGCAATCTTTGGCTTGAGCCATTCCACTGCCTTTGCAGCCTCAACGGGACCCATTGTAAAATAACCACCTATTGGGAGCAGAGCCACATCCGGCCTGTAAAGTTCCTGTATTGTCTTCATGTCCCTGAAAAGTGCAGTATCCCCGGCATGATATATGGTCTTTCCATCTGCTGATACAACGACGCCACATTCCTCTCCGCTGTGATCTGCGTGCGTGAGAGCGACCTTGATCTTGCCGAAATCAACCATGTTTCCCTTGTTCATTCCAGAAAGCTGGTTGCTATCCACACCTTCCTTTGCAGCCATTTCATAAAGCTCAAACATACCTATAATCCTTGATTTTTCCCTTTTTGCAATGGTGAATGCATCTCCCACATGATCGGAATGAGTGTGGGTGATCAGGATGAAATCTATGCCTTTCAGATCCTCCTGCTTCACTGCTGCAGCTGGATTCCCGCTGAGGAACGGATCTATCAGTACAGTCGCTTCCCTGAATTTTATAAGCCACGCAGCATGGCCTAGCCACTTTAAACTAACCACATCTATCATACCATCATGAATGTATCAATTTTATAATTATCGATTCTCTGGCTTATCCACTTCGAGCAGAACGTCGAGGACCTCCTGATCAATTTCCCCGCCATGAACCTTTGAAGAGAAATTATTATTTGAAGCCCATTCCTCCACAGTTCCGAAATGCATGCTATCCAGTCTTTCCCTGATCCTGCCGGTCTCGGTGAATGGAACCATGGGATTTTCAAAGAATGTTGCTTTCCAGTTCTTCAACGCCCATTTCATCTCCTCCAGAGGACTTGAGGAGTTATCAATTCTCAGATCCACCATAAGGTCTGTTCCTTCCTCGTAATGACGCCTTTCCGAAACTATGAGAATTGCCGTACTCTGTCTCCCCCTTCTGTCTCCACCTTTTTCTTCAGCCTTTATGAGAGAATTCATTATTCGATCCTCGATCTTCCCACCCCCATCCATGGCAGACGCCATTGATTCCAGTACCTCCTGTCCTGCGAGTATGTTTCCCTGCACCGAAAACCCATCACCAATGACATGACCGGCGTAACTGTTGCACTGTCTTCCGGTGAATGCAGCAACATTTCCCTTGCGATCCACAACTGCAAGCTGCCTTTTCTCCTTCAGGTGATCTGACGATGTGAGTTTCTCAACAACCTCCATGGCAGTATGGTTCCGGAGAAGATCAAGCCCTCCCGGACCATAGGTTACATTTGCATAGGCCTGTGTGGCCACTGCTCCTATGGATGCCTTTGCCCATGGCACCGTCGATCCAACTGCCAGAAATTTGCTTGCAACCCCAACGCCCCACGCTTCACTGTTCCTGTCATAACACACTACCGAAAATGTCATGAGGGTGAATGGATGGTCCTGAATTAATAACTTTCTGAAATGCCATGAAATTGTTTAATAGTCTGCTAAGATCACAATCACATATGAAAGAAAAAGTTTCTGAGATTATGACTGCAAATCCAATAACAGGTACAGTACCCAGCCCACTGAATCAAATTGTGAAAATTCTCATCAAGAACAACCTTACGGGGCTTCCCGTGAAAGATGTCAGAAACCATTACGCGGGAATCATAAGCAGGCGTGACATCTTTGCCAACCCTGTTGAAACACAGGCTGCCCTGGTAATGAGGAATGCCAGGACAGTCAGGGAAGATGACAGCATAAAATCAGCAGCAATTGAGATGCTTAACCAGCATAGAAGGCACCTGACGGTCGTAAACGAGAACAATGAGATCACCGGCATACTGACTCCACAGAATTTCCTGCAGGTGGTAAGGGAGAAGTATGGAAACATAAAAGTCAAGGAACTGTTGAAGACCATAACTATACCCGTCTGGGGAAAAACACCCCTGAGCATGCTTCCCACGCTCATGAGACTTTCCGGAGTTTACACTTATCCGGTTGTTAATGCAAATGGAGAGTTCATAGGACTCGTCACCGACAGGGATCTTTTTGACAAGATAGATCTCAAATCCACAACCGTGCTTTCTGAAGCTGGACTCGGGGAAGATGAAGATCCATGGTCATGGAGTGGCATAAGAAACGTAATAACCTACGTCATAGAGAAAAGCAACATACATCTCCCTGATATCCCTGTGGAAAAGATCATGGTGAAGAACCCGGTTGTTGTGTCATCCAGCGACAGGCTTGAGACTGCCGTAAAGAGTATGTCAACCGGAAACTACAACCAGCTTCCTGTCCTGGAAGCTGACAATATACTTGCTGGAATGCTTTATGACATTGAGATAATGAGAGTATTTTTATGACCGGGTTCAATGAAATAATGGAACTTGCCAAACGGCGTGGCTTTTTCTGGCAGTCGTTTTCTCTTTATGGCGGACTTAACGGTTTCTATGACTATGCCCCCCTTGGATCGCTCCTCAAGGACAATATAATATCAATCTGGAAAAGAAGCTATATGGAAGCGGGTGCCGTTTTCATAGACACACCTGTTGTCACACCTGAATCTGTTCTTAAGGCCTCAGGCCATCTTGACAGGTTTGCAGATATTGCGTCAGAATGCCCCTCATGCCATGCAAAATATAAACTGGAAAGCCTTGTGGAAAAAAATGGCGTCCATAATCCGCCTTCCACGGTTGAGGGATTCAATGAAATACTGAAAGATATGGAGATCAAGTGTACAGCATGCGGGACGAGACTTACTGATGCATATGAGTTCAACCTGATGTTCAGGGTTACAAACAACAGCGAGACCTTTAACCTGTATCTCAGGCC